>JABFXT010000067.1 GCA_013361595.1 Nocardia sp.
TTGCCGGCCGGCTCGCGGGGGTGTCCGCGGCCGGTCGCGGGTGGGTCGCGGCACGGTGTGGCGCGGTAGCGGGGCCCGGTGGCGGGAGTACGGTACGGCCGTGACCACCACTGTCGAACCCCCCGAGCATGTGCGGGCCACGTACGGTCTGCGGGAAATGACCCCCGTCGCCCTCGGCGACTGGGAGGGTGGCTGGCGCCTCGGTGATGTGGTGCTCAGTCCGGTCGCCGACCATGCCCGGGCGGCCTGGTCGGCCAAGGTGCGGGAGAGCCTGCGGGTGGACGGGCTGCGGTTGGCCCGCCCGGTCCGGGCCACCGACGGGCGGTACGTGGTGTCGGGCTGGCGGTGTGACACATTCATGGCGGGGTGTCCGGAACCGCGGCACGACGAGGTGGTCTCGGTATCGCTGCGGCTGCACAAGGCCACCGCCACGTTGGAGCGACCTCGATTCCTGTCCCAGCCGCCGGTCACCCCGTGGCTGGATGTGGACGTTTTCGTGGCCGCCGACCGCGCGGCCTGGGAGGCGGTGCCGCTGCGCACGCTTCGGGCCGCGGGCGCGGTGATGGAGAACTCCCCGGACGGGCGGCACAGCCTGGAGCTGATCGGTCAGCTGGCCACCTTGCGCAAGCCGGTCCGGACTCCGCCGCAGTTGGTGCACGGTGACCTGTTCGGCACCGTGTTGTTCGCCGGCGCGCAGACGCCCGCGCTCACCGATCTCACGCCCTACTGGCGGCCACCGGCGTGGGCGGCGGGTGTGGTCGTGGTCGACGCGTTGTCCTGGGGCGAGGCAGACGACGGCCTGCTGGAACGTTGGTCCGATCTGCCCGAATGGCCGCAGATGCTGTTGCGTGCGGTGATGTTCCGGTTGGCGGTGCACGTTCTGCATCCCCGGTCGACACCGGAGGCGTTGCCGGGGCTGGTCCGCACGGCGGATATGGTGCGATTCCTGCTCTGAGCGGGGTACCCGACGACCAGGGCCCGGCCGGTGGATACCGGCCGGGCCCTGGTCGGCGGAATTCTCAGACGTTGGCGTAGGCCAGTGACGGAACCCGGCCCACCGCGAACGAGCTGCGGCTGTAGCACCACCAGGTGACTCCGGCCATTACCAGGAACGCTACGGCGTAGCCCCAGAACGCGGGCGCCATGGTGCCGAAATGGGTGTTGGACAGGCGCAGTGCCTGCTGGAGTACGAAGCCGCCGAACGCGCCGACCGCGCCGATGACGCCGATGGCCGCGCCCGCCTGCCGCTTCGCCGAAGCGGCCGCCGCGGCGGGCTCCAGACCGTGTTCGGCGGCGTATTTCTTCGACGCGGCGCTGTAGATGGACGGGATCATCCGGTAGGTGGATCCGTTGCCGATCCCCGCGAGCACGAACAGCATCAGGAAGGCGAGCAGGTACAGCGGGAAGTTCTTCATCTCCAGGGCGGCCATGATGAGCGCCACCGCCACGGCCATCGCGCCGAACACCGCGATGGTGATCTTCGCGCCGCCACCGAGTTTGTCCGAGAGCCAGCCGCCGAACGGCCTGGAGAAGGAACCGACCAGTGCGCCGAGGAAGGCGAGATTACCGACGGTCGAGATCCAGCCGATGCTCGCCAGGCCCGGGAAGTTGGCCTTGATGAGCGTGGGGAAGGCGAACGAGAACCCGATGAACGAACCGAAGGTCCCGATGTACAGGAACGCCATCACCCAGGTGTGCCGGTTGGTCAGCGCCGGTGTGTAGGAGCGCCCGTCGGATTTCGCCGTGGCCAGGCTGTCCATATAGCGCAGCGCGCCGAACGCGGCGGCCAGGATGAAGGGGATCCACACCAGTACCGACAGGGTGATCCCGAATCGGTACCCGGCCGCGTCCTTCGCGGTGAGATGTGTGCCCAGCGTGATCAGCAGCGGTACCAGCAGCTGGGTCTGGGCCACGCCCAGATTGCCACCCGCGGCATTGATCCCGAGTGCCGCGCCCTTCTTTCCGTCGGGGAAGAAGAACGAGATATTGGCCATCGACGAGGAGAAATTGCCGCCGCCGAACCCGGACAGCGCGGCCAGGATCACGAACACCCACATCGGCGTGCCCGGCTGGTTGACGAAGTACACGAGGCCCAGGGTGGGGATGAGCAGCATCGCGGCGCTGAACGCGGTGAAGGCCCGGCCACCGAATCGCGGGATGGCGAAGGTGTAGGGGATACGCAGGGTCGAACCGACCAGTGTCGGAACGGAGGTGAGCAGCAGCGCGTTGCCGACCGCGGTCGGGTCGCCTTTGCCGAGGCCGTCCAGGAAGGCGAATCCGGCTGCGCCCATGCCGGTTACGACGCTGGCCCACAGGACCCAGATGCTGAATCCGAGATTCTCCGCGAACACCGAGAAAAGCAGATTCTTCCGGGCGGTGCGATCGGCGCCGGATTTCCAGAACCGCTCGCTGTCGGGTTCCCACCGGTCGATCCAGCGACCCCGGCGCTGGTGGGTGAAAGTCGTTGCCGTATCGGGTGTTTGCCGGCCGGTGTCGGCTATCGCGGTCATCGGCGTCCCTCTCGTCGTTACTCGGCGCCCCCCGGACGGGGTGCCCGGCCGCGGTGGCCGGGCGGTCGAGTGCGGTGTTGTGACGTGAGAAAACGCTAGAAGCCGGGTGTTTCGATGAAATAGCGCGCAATGACGATCGCCACAATTCCCGCTCACGGAGCGTGAACACCCGGGTGATCGGTCCGTAACCTCGCTGGAACCCAGGGGAACCGCGCCCGCCGGTGTTGTCTCGCGGACGCGGAGGGTCAGCGACCCGGGTAGTCGGCCAGCAGGGTGTCGAGGAAACAGCGGGTGGTCCGGGCGGCTTTCTCGGCGTCGCCGTCGATGATCGCCTGCACCAGTTCCCGGTGTTCGGCGGCGTACCAGCTGTCGATCCGGTCGGTCCGCGACCGGATCGAGGATTCGATGTAGCCGAGTATCGAATCGTAGAACTCGATGTAGACGGCGATTCCGCTGGCGAGCACGATTGCCCGGTGCATCTGGACGTCGGCTTCGATGGCCGGTTCCGGTCGTCGAGTAGCCGGCGCAGGGTGGCGATATCGGAGTCGTCGCGCCGGTGCGCGGCCAGCGCGGCGGCGGTGGCCTCCAGGCCGTGCCGTAACTCCAGTACGTCGCGTTCGGCGGCTTCGGCGAAGTATTTGGAGAGGGTCCCGCCCACTTCCGACGTCGCGATGACGTAGGTGCCGGAGCCCTGCCGCCGTTCCAGCATGCCGGCGTGGACCAGCGCCTGGACGGCTTCGCGTAGTGTGTTGCGGCCGGTCCCGGTGAGTTCGGCCAATTCGGGTTCGGTGGGGATCCGCGTCCCTATCGGCCATCTTCCCGAGCGGATATCCTCTTTGAGTTGCTCGGTCACCTGGGCGATGAGACTGGTGCGGCGCACGCTTTGCACGGCAACAGAGTACCGCCCATCACAAAGTTATTGCCCCAGTCATAGGGTCATCCTATGATTTCTCGGTGACTGCTGCGCTGCCCGAAACCACCCAAGCGGCCGAACCACCCCTCGAGCAGCGGAAACGCAGTCTGATCGAGGGTCGCCTGCTGGTACTCGCAGCCATCGTCATGTCCGCGCTGGTCCTGCGGGTCGCGGTAACCGCGTTCACCCCGCTCGCCGACGATATCGGCCGGGAGATCGGATACTCCACCGCCGTCGTCGGCGTCTTCGGCATGATCCCCACGCTGATGTTCTCCATCACCGGACTGCTGACCCCGATGCTGGTCCGGCTACTCGGCCTGGAACGGACCGTGCTCGTCGCGATGGCCGCCGCGGGTACGGGCATGCTGGTGCGGGTCCTGGTCTCCGGGACCGTCGAGTTGCTGCTGTTCTCGGCGCTTGCGCTCGGTGGGATGGGTATCGGCAATATCGTGGTCCCGCCCCTGGTCAAGCGTTACTTCCCGGATCGGCTCGCGACCGTGAGCGCGCTCTACATCACGATGGTGCAGATCGGCACCGTGCTGCCGGCGCTGGTGGCGGTACCGCTGGCCGAGGCGCACGGATGGCGTATCTCGCTGGGTGTGTGGGCACTGCTCGGCTTCGCGGCCGCGGTGCCGTGGATCGGCGTCCTGCGGGTGCGCCGTGGGCGCGCGGCCGCGGATACGACCGGCCTGACCGACCCGGGCAGCGCGCCGGCGCCCCAGGTGTGGCGGTCACCGCTGGCCTGGGGGATGGCCGCCACTTTCGGGATGACCTCCCTGACCACCTATTCGGTGTTCACCTGGCTGCCCACGATCCTCGCCGACGCCGGTGCCGACGCGGCCTTCGGTGGCTCGATGGTCGCCCTGTTCGCACTCGTCGGACTGGTCGCCGCCCTGACCGCGCCGACGGTCGCCGCCCGGCTCACCAATCCCTATCCGGTGGTCGTGGGCTGCGCGGCCTGCTTCTTCGTCGCCTTCGCGGGGTTGCTCTTCGCGCCCATGAGCGTGCCGGTGCTGTGGGTCGCCATTCTGGGCCTGGGCCCGAGCACCTTCCCGATGACGCTCACCCTGATCAATCTGCGCACCCGCACACCGGCCGGTTCGGCGGCGCTGTCGGGGTTCACCCAGGGCGTGGGTTACGCACTGGCCTGTGTCGGGCCACTGGTGTTCGGCATGCTGCATACGCTCACCGACGGATGGACGGCACCGTTCGCGCTGCTCTGTGTGGCGGTGCTGGTGTTGCTGGCCGGTGCCTGGCAGGCCTGTAAACCGCGGATGCTCGAGGATTCGATCGCCGCGCGCTGAGGTGCCCTCACCGCGCATATCTGCGGATATGGGCTCTTCTTCACCGGCGGAAATGCTGATGTCACAACGGGTTAACATCGGCCGCTTTCTCACCTGAGCGGTTCGAACCGCGTGAGAAACCGTTGATTCGACGGTCATTTTGGGCAGCATTTCCGCAATACCGGTTTCCTACCGTGGGGTCGAACCACATTGGGAGGCCCCTTTTGAGCACGCAGACCGAAAGCCGCGGCAACGCCGGATCGGCGATGTTCCGGCGGCCGAAGCTGGAGCGCTGGGACGCCGAGGACGCCGCGGCCTGGGCAGCGGGCGGCAAGAAGATCGCGACGCGGAATCTGATCTGGTCGGTCGTCGCCGAGCACATCGGATTCTCCATCTGGTCCATCTGGTCGGTCATGGTGCTGTTCATGCCGACCGAGACCTACGGAATCGACGCGGCCGGCAAATTCTTCCTGGTCGCAGTCCCGACCCTGGTCGGCGCCGTCCTGCGCATCCCGAACACGGTGGCCACGGCCCGGTTCGGCGGCCGCAACTGGACGGTGTTCAGCGCGGCGGCGCTGCTGGTCCCGGCCGGACTCACCCTGTACTTCGTGAATCAGCCCGGTACGTCCTATACGACCTTCCTGGTCGTGGCGGCGTTCGCCGGCCTGGGCGGCGGCAATTTCGCCTCTTCGATGACCAATATCAATGCCTTCTATCCGCAGCGGCTCAAGGGCTGGGCTCTGGGAATGAACGCGGGCGGCGGCAATATCGGCGTCCCCGTCATCCAGCTGTTCGGGCTGCTGGTCATCGCGACCCTCGGCAACGAGTACGCCTCGGTGATCTGCGCGGTCTATCTGGTGCTGGTGGTGCTCGCCGCTCTCGGCGCGGCCCTGTTCATGGACAATCTGCCCGGTCAGAAGGCTGATCTGTCCTATATGCTCACCGCGTTGAAAGTGCCGCAGTCCTGGGCGGTTTCGTTCCTCTACATCGGTACGTTCGGCTCGTTCATCGGATACAGCTTCGCGTTCGGCCAGATCCTGCAGATAAGTTTCGTCGCCGGCGGTGACACTGCCGCGCAGGCCACGCTGCACGCCGCGCAGATCGCGTTCATCGGACCACTGCTCGGATCGATTGCCCGCCCCTACGGCGGCAAGCTCGCCGATCGGATCGGCGGCGGCCGGGTGACGGTGTGCACCTTCGCCGCCATGATGGTCGCGGCCGTGGTGGTAGCGTCGGCCTCGACCGTCGCCGACGGCGCGCACAAAGGTTTCTCGGGCCCGGTGCTGGGCGTGCTGGTGACCGGTTTCGTCGCGCTGTTCATCCTGTCCGGTCTGGGCAACGGCTCGGTCACCAAGATCATCCCGTCGGTTTTCGACGCCGAATCGCGCAGCCTGGACACCGGCCCCACCGAACGTGCCGCCTGGGCCCAGAACACCTCCGGCGCGCTGATCGGATTCGTCGGTGCCGTCGGCGCGCTCGGCGGAGTCGGGATCAACCTGGTGTTGCGGTCGTCCTACTCCTCGACCCAATCGGCCACCACCGCCTTCTGGGTGTTCACGGCCTTCTACATCGCCTGCGCCCTGGTCACCTGGGCGGTGTTCCTGCGCCGGCCCGGCACCCGCTCCCACGGCCACGAGGTCGTCGTGGAAGCCGAGGCCCTGGTCCGCCGGGCCGAAACCGGCTCGCGCAACCCCGCCCACCCCACCGAAGCCCGGTCCGCCCGGTCGTCGGCGAGCCTCTGACACCGGATCCCCACGGAGGACACCATGAACGCACAGCGCAGAACAGTCGTCGTCGCCGGTCACGGCATGGTCGGGCACCGGTTCGTCGAGGCGATCCGGTCGCGGGACGAAGCGGGACAGTGGCAGGTCGTCGTTCTCGGCGAGGAGAAGCTGGCCGCCTACGACCGGGTCGGCCTGTCCTCCTACGTGGGCAACTGGGAAGCCACCTCGCTGGCACTACCGGGCAACGAGTACGCCGGTGACGATCTGGTCGAGCTACGCCTCGGCGAGCGGGCCGAGACCATCGACAAGGACGCCCAGAAGGTCACCACCACCTCCGGCGAGGTCCTCGATTACGACGCGCTGGTCCTGGCGACCGGTTCCTACCCGTTCGTGCCACCCGTGCCGGGGCACGAACATCCGGAATGCTTCGTCTATCGGACCATCGAGGACCTCGACGGGATCAGGGCCGCCGCCGACGCCGCCGGACCGGGCGCGCACGGTGTCGTCGTCGGCGGCGGCCTGCTCGGGCTGGAGGCCGCCAACGCGCTGCGGCTGCTCGGACTGACCCCGCACGTGGTGGAGTACAACGACCGCCTGATGCCGGCCCAGGTGGACGAGGGCGGCGGCGCGATCCTGGAGAAATTGGTCACCGATCTGGGGCTGGCCGTGCACACCGGGGTCGGTACCGCCGGAATCGACCGGGACGACGCGGCCGATCCGGCCCAACGGCTGCGTATCTCCCTCTCCGACGACAGTGTGATCGATGCCGCTCTGGTGGTGTTCTCCGCGGGTGTCCGCCCGCGGGACCAGATCGCCCGCGACGCCGGCCTCGAGGTCGGCCCGCGTGGCGGCGTGATCACCGATCTGAGTCTGGCCACCTCCGATCCGAACATCTACGCCATCGGCGAGTGCGCGGCGATCGAGGGTGTCTGCTACGGCCTGGTGGCGCCGGGCTACACCACCGCCGAGATCGTGGCCGACCGGCTGCTGGGCGGTG
>JABFXT010000247.1 GCA_013361595.1 Nocardia sp.
GCAGTCTGGAACTGGAGGGCCATTCAGCCGATATCGACAGCCTCTTGGCGCAGGAGGATTCGGTAGGGGAGACGGCCGAACAGTTACGTGAGGCGTTGAGTTCCTACCGACAGGGCGCGGCTCAGCTCGGCAAGGACGTGAACGCCTTGGCCGATCAGGGTCAGGCGGCGGCCAACGACGCGGAGAAATGGCTCTGCGTGATGTTCACGTTCGGCATCCACCTGGCGTGGAAGATCTACGGTTTGCTGGCCGCCGCTGCGGCGGCGGGGCCGGCCGGTCAGGTCTCGGCCGCACCGGCGGTCGAATCCACGCTGGTCCAGGGGCGCGCCGAGGTCGCCGTGATGCGCGCGAACCTACAGCGGGCCATTCAGGCAGGTGGGGCCGAGGCGGCAGCCCAGCTGAGCGGTATGGGGCCGGCGCAGTTCGCCAAATGGATGGGCACGGCGGTCGCGCTGCCCGTGGGCGTCGAATTGGGTGTGCAGGGGCTACAGGTCGCCACCGGGGACAGAGCGCTCGAGATCATCGGGGCGGACGGTTCCAATCCCACGGGCATCGATATCAAATCGATCGAGGTCGCTGCGGTGTCTGCCGGGGGCGGAGCGCTGGGCGGCCGGTTCGCGGGCCGGTTCGCGCCGATGGTGTTCCCCCAGATCGGGCCGAGCCGCCTGGCCATGGGTTTGGTTCACGGCACAGTGGGGGCGATCTCGGGCCTGGGTGCGGCGGCCTTGGTTGCCGGCTGGCCGCAGCATTACACGGAGGTGCTGGGGCCACTGCTCAACGGTGCTGTCGCGGGAGGCGTCTATGCCCAGAGTGCCCGCCCGACGGCGATCGACGGCGGCGCACCGTTCACGCCGCCCGATGTGATCTCGGCAGGGCACGACACCAATAACGCGGCGCCTCGCCTGCCGATCGAGATCTCGGCGGAATCGAAACGGGCGTGGGAGGCCGCGAGGCAGACATGGGAACCAGCTGCGGAGCCCACGAATACCGCAGGTGAGCGCGGCGGGCCTCCCGCCGAGGTCGTGGGGGAGGTAGCGGCCGCGCAGCCACAATCACGGAGTGGGCAACAGGCTTCGGCAGACGGCCCGGGTGGTGGAACGACCACCGCGGCTCGGCCGCGGTCGGTGGAGGCTGCAGGCGAAACCTCGCCACCGCCGAAGGTCTCGACCGATGCGCGACCGGTCGGCGAGGTTCCCGAGGAGGCCGGAGCACACGCCGCGGTCGCGGACGGTGCCGGCGACGAGGCATCGGCGCGGCCCCATCCGGTCGCCGAGGGCGATGCGCAATCGCCGGGCGCCCGCGCCGAACACGGAGCGTCGGGTGGCGAGGAGCATGCGACCGCGCAGCGGGATGCGACGCCCGAGGAGTCCGGCCAGGAAAGACCTGAGGGCTCGGACCGGACAGATCCGGACGGCGCCGACACGTCCGTCGCGGGCGACCGTTCGGCATCCGCGCACGACGAACAGCCTGTCCGGGCCGCCGATCACGACAGCCTGGCCGAAGCAGCCGGCCTGCCACGCAGTGACCGCGACCGGGCGGTCGACCTGCTGATCGACTTCCACCAGGCCTCCGCCGAGCACGTACCGGAAAGTCAGCGCCTGTCGAACCTTCCGAACGACGTGCTGAAAGCCGGACTGCACAGTGGCGACGAGCACCAGTCGATGCTGGCGACAGTAGAGCTCATCCGGCGCGGCACGATCAGTGACGAGGAGCCGGGCGGAATGGTGTTGTATATCGAGCAGGCCGAAGCGGTTTACGCGATGAAATCGCGTCCGGTGGAAATGAGACCAGGCCAGGGCAAATCGCTGGTATTCATGGCGACCACAGTACAACGTGCGGTGCACCATGGCTCTGTTCTGCTCGTGACAACGACCGATGGGCTGGCCAATCGCGAAGTCGTCACGTACGAGAACTGGCTGTCCGAACCCGCGAATCAGAAGTCGATGTCCGACTTCGGGATCGACGTGTTCCGCGCTGATCAGGAGAACGGTTTCGGGCCGATCGCGGAAGGCCGGCCGGCGATCGTGGTGGCGACCGGCGAGACCGTCGGGCATTTGTGTAACCGCGGCATCGAGCCGCCGCGGCATGTGCTGATCGACGAGATGGACGGCGTCATCGACCGCGGCGAAAGACGGTTCCTGCGGTCCGAAGGTCCTGAGCAGGCCGCTCCGGAGGCCACGGCCCGGCAGGTGTTCGACGCGCACGATTTCCTCACCGAGGCGCTGGCGGACGGGACGCTGTCGCACGAAGATTTCGGCCTCCGGCGAATCGCCGAGGAAATCGGCGTGCAGGCCGACGGCACACCGGAGTTCATGTACTGGTACGACGGTCAACCCGAACTCACGCCGGCGGGGCGGGCAAGGGTCGAGGCGCTGCCGGACGGTCGGAGCTGGCTGGAGGGAATGGGCGCCTCCCGACTGGAAACCGCCGCCAACGCCGAATTTCTCGTCCGGTCGGGTGTCCACTACGAAATGGACGCGGGCAAGATCGTCATCATCGATCAGGCCGAGCACGGGCTGCAACGGAACCCGAAGACCTCGAGCGAATCGCGGTGGAGCGCGGAGCCGGGTAAGGCGAGCCTCGCGCAGGCCATCGAGGCGAAGGAATTCCGCGCGGCCGAGGCCCGTGGGGAGAAGGCCGAGGACCATCAGATCGTGGTGCGCGCGGACGCCGAATCCGCCAAACGCATCGATGCGGTCGAAATCTACCGTGTCGGAGACGGATCCTTCTTCGATGAAGTCACCGGTGCGTCCGGCACGCTCACCGACCTCAACCCGGTGCTGCAGAAGATCTACGGCCTGGAACCGGCGTACGAGGTCGGACGGTCACAGACGCATCGGTTGGTGGAAGGCCAGCACGATGTGGCCGAAAACACCCATGCCAAGCTGCGCACGATCGCCGAGTACGCGAACGAGCTACGGGATGGGGGTGCGGGTCGGTTCCAGGAGATCCTGTGTCACCGTAACGATCTGGTCGAGCGGCAGGTGGAGGCGCTGATGCGCGCGGGGGTGCCGCGCGAGGCGATCGAGGCGGTCGACGCCAAGCGGATCGTCGGCTGGGGTGCGGACTGGGAAGCCCAGTTGCAGAAGATTTTCGACGAGGCCGGTGAGCAGGGCAAGATCCTGGTGATCAACCGGCAAGGCCAGCGCGGCGTCGACATCTCGGTATCGGATGCGGTGAAGGCCATAGGCGGCATGCATGTCTGGATGACCGAGGCGCCGGAGCAGTCCTACATCCACGAGCAGGCCAAGAACCGCACGGCACGCAACGGTCAGCTCGGCAGCGCGCAAGTGGTGATGTCACCTGAGGACGCGCTGATCCGCAATGCCATGCACCTGCGCGGAGTACGTGAGACGGTGGTCCACTACGAACAGGCCGTGGCCGCGCACGCCGCCGATCCCACCAACCGGACCCACGACGCGATGGTCGAGGCACGCCAATCCCTGCGCGAGCTGGTACCCGAACTACAGCAGCGGGCGCTGCGGCACTCCACCGCGGATTTCGTTCGGCATCACGCCTTCTCGACCGTCATGCCCGCTCTCACTCTCGCCGAGGCCGAGACCGGGCAGTACGGGAGCGACGTCGACTTCACCCGCCCGGACGGGCCGGCGGACCGGACCGCACGACTGGCCGGGTTGCTGGGAGTCCCGGCTCCTGAGGTCGCGGACCAGATCACCGCACTCGAACGCAGCGGTTCCCTCGACCCGATCCGCGAACTGCTGCAGCGGACCGGTATCGCGCCCGCCGCGGCGGAGGCACTACGGCAACACGTCGAGGCCACTGCCCCCGCGACGACATTGCAGCGCGCGCTGTTCACCGACGAACAGGCGCTGAACCATATGATCCCGTTGCGGGACCGGCTCGCCGCCGAACTCGGCCTGCCGATCGCCGATGTCGACGGCGCCGAAGGTATGCGCACACTCGATCCCGCGCTGACCGAGGCGAGGGACGCGCTGGCCGCAGCGGTGGGTTATCCCGTCGCCGATATCAACCCCGGCATCGCCCGCGACATCCTCGGTGAAGCGGTGGGCGATCACCTGCCCGCCGCGAACACCGCAGAACCCGATGCACGCGACGGTACCGACTCGCTTGCCGCGGAGTCCGGGGCGGTGGGACACGATGCCCGGCAGGAAGCATCCCAGGATGCCGCTGCTCAAAAGCCCGACACGCAGAACAGCGATGCCGACGAGGGGACAGCCGACGACATCGTTGCCGCCGCGTCACGATACTTGGCACTTTCGGCGCTGCTCGATTCGGTCGTGCAGATCCATCGCCGTAGTCCCAACAGTTGCGTCAACAATGCCGTGACCGGAATGCGAGTACTGTGCCCAGACAACGCTGGCCGCTTCCAGGTCCCGCCGACCGACCTCGCGGGATACGGCCGCGAAAAGGTGCGCGAGATATTCGGCGCCGGGCTCGAAGAAACCGGTTCGCTGGACGAAGTGGTCGAATCGCTGAAGTCACGACCTGGCGGAATCACCGTCCTGGTCTACAAATGGAAAGACACCCGGGCCAACGGCACCAGCACCGAAGCCGACGACCATATGGTGCTGCTGGTCAACGACAGCACCTCGGTCGACGAACCGAACCTGGTCGTCGTCGAGCTGGCCGCGTCACGCGACCGCAACAGCGACAACGACTACGGTCCAGGAGATCTGCGCAACCGCCGCACCTTGCTGAACAAGGCCGTCGGATTCGACGAGTGGCGCCGCGAACAGGAAGTATTCATCAACCGGATACCCGCCGGCGAGCGGCTGTTCGAGACCATCGAGTTCGACCGGGACGGCAACGTCGTCTCCGGATCGCGCCCGGAAGCCCCCGACGCCGAGACGCGGCCACCAGCCCAGCGAGTCGACGTTCCGTCCGCCAGGCAGAACGAAATCTACGCGATACCAGTGGGACAATCGGGCCTGAACGAAGCGATGCTCGGTCGATCGGGAGCCGCCGGGGAAATATCCAACGATAGGCGCCGTGACGAGTTCATGCTGGTCGGCAGTCGACCCCACGACGGTCCTGACCACATCACGGACAACCCTGGACCCACCCCCGCGTCTGCCCGCCCGACCGGCGACGAGCCGCCGCAATCGGCCGACACTCCCATACCACCCGAGCCCGGCGCCGCGCTCGACGGCACGAATGCGCCGGTCCGCGGACGACCGAGCGACCGGGATTCCGGCGAAACACGGCGGGTGCACCGCGGTGAGACGATCCCCGATGACCAGAATTACGAGTGGCGGGAACTGCGGGGACGGTATGAACTGGCGCTGGCGCGGTATCTGTACAACAGCCCGATTACGCGTCGAGCGATTGTCGAGACATTCCGGCAACTGCGCGAAGTATTGACGGGTTTGCATCCCGAGGCCACATCCGAGCAGATCGACGAGGCGTTCTTCGCGCCCGAGATCGATCGGTGGGACGGCATAGTCCGCAGGAGTGTGCCGCTCGAGGAATTGCTGAGAGATGGCAACCCACGTGAGCTCATGGCTGCGCTGCTCAATGCCATGCTTCGTGGCGGGGAGCGTAAGCCGCCGTGTGGCACGACACTGGACGCGGGTCTGATCAAGCTGTTCCAAAATCCCGAATGGGAAACAGCGGCAGCGGACCTGGGGCTCGATGTCCCCGCGTTGCGTGGCGTCCGGGCATCGCTGCTGAAAAACACGCCCTTGGCGGATCTTACGGTCAAGGATCTGCATCTGGTCCGGCATGTAACGTTGCGTACCGATGCGGCGCTCCGTGCATTCGATGAATATGACCGCCGCAGCCGGGCGGATGTCCGGCCCCGGACCGACGAGGATCGACGGCGCAGGCTGCTGACGGTGCAGGACTGGGCACTGATGGGTATGCCGCTTTCGCACCGGGAATTGGAAGCGGTACCCGGTGGATTGCGTGCGTTTCGGATAAGCCGGCTCGATCCCGATCGCATACTGCGTGACGACGGAGGACGGGTCGATGTGGATGCGCTGGAAGCGCAGCTGAAATCCGAGGACAGCACGGTCGAGAATGTGCTGCCGCTCTATGTTCACGACGAGCGCGGCCGACGTGTACGGGACGATTCAGGAAAAGCTGTGATACGTACCGTACTGGTCTACCACGATCACGGTATCGTTGACGCCGCGACGGCCCTGCGACTGGATCCTCGCCGGTATGCGGTCCGGATCCCGTGGCGGCCCGGCGGGGCGCGATTCGACTTCGATCCGAATGGTGCGTGGTTCCAGGAGAAGGCCATCGAGCACGGAATTCCAGCGTTGACCGGTATATCGGGGACCACTGCCCGGATGATGACACGCTTTGCCTGGCTGTGCCCACCGGGGGTAGAAGAGCGTGATTTCGCCGGCGCAGTGGTGGCAGCACTGTATCCGCATCATACCGACTACGAGATTGTGCAGGCTATGCGCATGTCGGGCGTGTCGATCGTGAACGATTCGATATTGGACGCTACCGATTTCGATGTGACTGCGTTCTACCGGGAAGTTTTCAGTGCTTTCGGCTACGACATTTCTCATGTCGATGCCGAGGAGGCCGCATTCTACGAAGAATTCTTCGGTATGTTCGGCGCCGAGGATGAGCTCGACGACGGGCGCACCAGCGGAGAAGCGGCCGCAGTGGTGGAGGCCGAGGCCGCGGACCAGCCGCGGACGACGAACCGGGGACAAACACCCGATCCGGCGGCCCAATCGCCCTGGAGCCGAGCGAAGAGCGGCCCGCCTGGCGACGCACGCACCGCACCATTGCCCGACCAGTCCACAGGGCTTCCGCGCTCCGACACCATCGGTGCGAGGCCACGATCCGAGGAACCGGGTTCTGGATCGAACGACCGCGAAGTGCAACGGGGCGGTAGCCCCGCAGCCGCGTCGCCATTCGATCGGAACGGCTTCTTCCTTCCCGCGCTCGGATTCGACGACGGTTTCCCACACCAGCCGGAACGGACGGTGCCGTTGGCCGGTGCGCAGTTCGCCGCCGATATCGCCCGGCGGCAGTTGCGTGAAGAGCGCGCCGAGCAGTCGGCGGACTCGCCCGACAAGTTGCGGGATCTCGACGCGGTCGACCAGCTCTTCGCGCGGTTGGCCGATGCGCGCCGGGAGCACACTGTGGCGATGCTGCGGTACGGGTACTGGGACACCCAGACCGTGGATCTGAGCGGATGGCGCGATCACGACATCGCGGAAAATGAGGTGTTCTGGCTGTCCTACCGGCAGGCCGACCCCGGCGAACGCGCGCAGCAGCGGGAAGCGGCACGGCAGTACCGGGAAGCGCGCGATCGGTTGGCCGAGGCGGACCGCGAGCTGACACGGCTGGTGGAGGCAGCGGGGATCGACCCGCGACAGGCCGATCTCGGACGGCACGCGAGCCTGGTCGGGGCGCTGCAAACGCTTGCCGACCTGATCGGTGCGGACTGGGTTCGCCGCCCCGACCACCCG
>JABFXT010000420.1 GCA_013361595.1 Nocardia sp.
GGGTCATGCTTGAGTTTCTGAGGCGTTAATCGTTTCAACAGGCACTTGTGTCCGGATTGTCGAACGTGCATAGTGCAGGGGACCACATTCTTGCGTTCCGCCAAGCGGAACACGATAGGAGGAAGCGTGGACGGTCCGGATTTCGATCTCGTCGTCGCCGGTGCGGGCGGCGGCCTGGTCGCCGCACTGCGCGCCGCCGAACTCGGCGCGAACGTGCTCGTGATCGATGCCGACGAGCACTTCCAGCGCGGGAACAACACCTCGATGTGCACCGCGATGATCCCGGCCGCCGGTACCCGCTGGCAGCAGGCCGCGGGCGTCCAGGACAGCCCGGACCGCTTCCTCGCCGATATCGAACGCAAAACCGGCGGCACCGCTGATACCCGAATCGCCCGCGCGCTGGCCGAGGCGAGCGCCGCGCTGGTCACCTGGCTGGCCGACGCGCAGGAACTCGACCTGGAACTGGTCACCGACTTCCGCTACCCCGGCCACAGCGCCGACCGCTGCCACACCATCCCCGGACGGCACGGTTCCCGGCTGCTGCGCCACCTCGTCGACCGCGCCCGGGCCCACCCCCGGATCGAACTGATCGCCCCGATGAGCCTGCGGGAAGTACTCACCACCGGCGGCCGGGTCACCGGGGTCGAGATCGCCACCCCCGACGGGAACACCGAACACCTGACCACACCCGCCGTCCTGCTCGCGACCAACGGCTTCGGCGCCGACAGCGACCTGGTCCGCCGTTGGATCCCCGAGATCGCCGACGCCCACTATCACGGCGGTCAGTTCAGCCGTGGCGACGCGCTGCGGATCGGCCGCGGCCTGGGCGCCGATACCGGTTACCTGGACGCCTACCAGGGTCACGCGGCGCTCTCCGCACGGAGCCAGACCCTGCTCGGCTGGGCCACCGTCGTCCACGGCGGCGTCATCGTGAACAGCGCGGGCCGCCGATTCGCGCCGGAGACCACGGGCTACTCGGAGTTCGCGGCCATCCTCGCCGCAGAGCCCGGCGGTATCGGCTGGGTCGTCATCGACGAGCACATCGAAGAGCTCTGCTCGGTATTCGACGATTTCCGCACGGTCGCCGCGAGCGGATCGCTGGTCCGCGCCACGACCGCCACCGAACTGGCGGAACGGATCGGCGTACCGGCCGCGGCACTGGACGACGAACTCGCCGCCGCCGCCCGGGCGGCGGCGGGCACGGAACCGGACCGGCAGGGCCGGACCGACGACCGTCACGCCCTGGCCGCGCCCTATGTCGCCATCGCCGTCACCCCCGCGCTGTTCCACACACAGGGCGGCCTGGTCGTCGACGAACACGCGCGAGTGCTGACCGGCGGTACGCCGGTTCCCGGCCTCTACGCCTCGGGCGGCGCGGCCATCGGTATCTCCGGCCACGGCGCCGGGGGCTACCTCGCCGGCAACGGACTCATCACCGCGCTCGGGCTGGCCTATCTCGCCGCCGAACACGTGACCAGTCCGGTCGCCGTCTGACCACAGATTTTCACCTATCCGGATATTCGCCAGGAGAAGAAATGACCTCGTACCTGATCAAGAACGGCACCGTGGTGCGTACCGACAGCTCGGCCCCCGAAGAGGGCGAGTCGGCCGACATCCTGATCGTCGACGGCAATATCGCCGCCAGCGGCGCTCATCTGGAGTCCGCGGATGCCGAGATCGTCGACGCCACCGGCAAGCTGGTCTTTCCCGGTGTGGTGGACGCCCACCAGCACTGGGGCATCTACAACCCCCTGGCCGAGGACACGCAGACCGAATCCCGCGCGAGCGCCCAGGGCGGCGTCACCACCGCGCTGACGTATATGCGTACCGGACAGTACTACCTGAACAAGGGCGGCTCCTACGCCGATTTCTTCCCGGAGGTCCTCGACGCCGCCGCGGGCCGCAGCTATATCGACTACGCGTTCCATCTGGCGCCGATGTCCAAGGAACATATCGGCGAGATCCCCGATCTGGCCTCGGATCAGGGCGTGACCTCGTTCAAGATCTTCATGTTCTACGGCAGCCACGGACTGCACGGGCGGTCCACCTCGCAGAGCGATTTCCTGATGATCCCGGAGGACGAGCGCTACGACATCGCGCATTTCGAGTTCGTGATGCGGGGCGTCCAGAAGGCCCGTGAGCAGTTCCCCGAACTGGCCGAGCACATCTCGCTGTCGCTGCACTGCGAGACCGCCGAGATCATGAGCGCCTACACCAAGATCGTCGAGCAGGAGGGGACGCTCAGCGGTCTCGCGGCCTACAGTGCCTCGCGCCCGCAGCATTCCGAGGGTCTGGCCGTGACCATCGCGTCCTTCCTGGCCGACGAGACCGGACTGCCGAATATCAACCTGCTGCACCTGAGTTCGGCCAAGGCGCTCAAGGCCGCCATGAAGATGGCCGAGGCGTTCCCGCACGTGAACTTCCGCCGCGAGGTCACCATCGGGCACCTGCTCACCGATATCGACAACGCGAACGGCCTGGGCGCCAAGGTGAACCCCCCGATCCGTCCCCGCGAGGACGTCGAGGCGCTGTGGGAGCACCTGCTCGCCGGGAATATCGACTGGGTCGTCTCCGACCACGCCTGCTGCAAGGACGAGGTGAAGTTCGGCGAGGACCGCGACGATGTGTTCGCCGCCAAGTCCGGTTTCGGCGGTACCGAATACCTGCTGCCCGGGCTGGTGACCGAGGGCCGTAAGCGCGGTCTGTCGCTGCGCCGTATCGCCCAGCTCATCGCCTCGAATCCGGCCGACCGCTACGGCCTGCCCGGTAAGGGCCGCCTCGCCGAAGGTGTCGACGCCGATATCGCGATCGTCGACCCGAACCGCACCTGGACCGTGCGCGCCGCGGATTCCGAATCCACTCAGGAGTACACGCCGTTCGAGGGCTTCGAGCTGACCGCCGCGGTCACCGACACCTTCGTACGCGGTAACCGGGTGCTGGCCGACGGTGTGGTCACCGGTGAGCCCGCGGGCCGCTACATCTCGCGCCCGTACTGAGGAGTCTGTAGTTGAACGACGAGAAGCAGCCGACCGGACCGCTACGGGGGCTCAAGGTCCTCGATGCCTCCACCATCCTGGCCGGGCCGTTGACCGCGCAGATCCTGGGCGATTTCGGCGCCGAGGTCATCAAGATCGAACACCCGCAGAAACCGGACGGGATGCGCGGCCACGGTCTGGACAAGGACGGCGTACCGCTGTGGTGGAAGATGGTCGCCCGGAACAAGCAGACCGTCACCCTGAACCTGAGCCTCCCCGACGGCCAGCAGATCTTCCGGGATCTGGCCGCCGAAGCGGATGTGGTGATCGAGAACTTCCGGCCGGGGACCTTCGAACGCTGGGGACTGTCCTACGCGGAGCTGTCCGCCCGGAATCCGGGCCTGATCATGTTGCGCGTCACCGGTTTCGGGCAGCACGGCCCCTATGCCAAACGCCCCGCGTTCGGCACGCTCGTCGAATCGATGAGCGGGTTCGCGCACCTGACCGGGCAGCCCGACGGGCCGCCGACGCTGCCCGCATTCGGGCTCGCCGACTCCATCGCCGGTGTCGCCGGTTCCTCGGCGGTCTCGATGGCGCTGTTCGAACGCGAACGCAACGGCGGTACCGGGCAGGAGGTCGATCTCGACCTGCTCACCCCGATCATGACCGCGGTCGGCCCCGGGGTGATCTACGCCGACCAACTCGGTATCGACCAGGAGCGGACGGGTAACCGATCGCAGAACAACGCTCCGCGAAACCTGTACCGCACCAAGGACGACCACTGGGTCGCGATCTCCACCAGCGCTCAGGCCATCGCCGAACGAGTGCTGCGGCTGGTCGGGCATCCCGAGGTGATCGACGAGCCGTGGTTCGCGACCGGGCGCACCCGCGCCGAGCACGCGGACCTGCTCGACACATACGTCGGCGACTGGATCGCCGAACGAACTCGTGACGAGGTCACGAGTGTTTTCGAAGAAGCCGGCGCGGCCGTCGCACCGGTCTACCGTCCGAGCGACCTGCTCACCGATCCGCAGGTCGTCGCCACCGACATGGTCACCACCGTAGAGGACAGCGAGCTCGGCCCCATGCGCATGCAGAACGTCATGTGGCGCATGACCAGATCGCCCGTGGCGATCCGGCACAAAGGGCGACCGGCCGGTGCCGACACCGACAAGGTCCTCACCCACCTCGGGCGCAGTCCCGAGGCCATCGACGACCTGCGGGCACGCGGGGTCATCTGACCCGCGGCAGCTTTATCCGAGGAGTTCGCAATGAAATCGCGTTGGTGGACAATCACCATAATTTTGGGCCTGGTGGTGGTGAATTATGTCGATCGCAGCGCCATCTCGTTCGCAGCCAGTCATCTGCGGGACGAGTTCGGTATCACGACCGGCCAGTACGGCGTCATCAGTTCCGCATTCTCGATCGGCTATATGCTGTTCGCCCTGCTCTCGGGGCCGCTGGTCGATCGGTTCGGATCGCGCCGCGTCCTCATCGCGGGGATGTTCGTCTGGGCCGCGGCCACCGCGCTGACCCCGTTCGCGGGCGGGTTCATCGGGCTCATCCTGTTGCGGATCATCCTCGGAGCCGGCGAAGCGCCCTGCTTCCCGGCCGCGACCCGCATCGCCAGCCGGTGGTTGCCGGTACAGGAACGCGGTAAGGCGCTCGCCCTCATCGGCGGCGTCGCGGTCTCCGGCAGCCTGCTGATCGGCGGCCCGATCCTCACCCAGCTGATCGAGCTGGTCAGCTGGAAGGGCATGTTCTTCGTACTCGCGGCCGCGGGAATCGTCTGGGTGCTCGTGGCGTACCCGTTCCTGAAGAACTCCCCGAGCGAAGCGTCCTTCGTCTCGAAGGAAGAACTGGCCTACATCAAGGCGGGCCAGGCCGACGGCGAGGACAGTGGTCACGAGTCGAAGGTCGACTGGGGCGAGATCCTGCGCAACCGCAACCTGTGGCTCGTCGGACTCGGCTACTTCGCCTGGGGATTCATGTTCTGGGCGTTCATGTACTGGCTCCCCCAGTACCTGGAACACGAATTCGGGCTCTCCATCAAGGAGGTCGGCGGCTTCTCGGTGGCACCGTGGGCGGCCGGTGTGGTCGGCGCGCTCGCCGGCGGCATCCTGGTGGACCGCGTGTACAAACGCACCGAGAGCATCCGGTCGCGATTCCTCATCATCGGCGTGGCACTGCTGCTCGCCGGTGCCTCGATCGCCCCGATCCTGTTCTTCCCGGGCAACCTCACCGTCGCCCTGATCTGTATCTCCGCCGGTGTCGGTTTCGGCTTCATCACCGGCGGGATCTGGTGGGTGGCCTCGATCGACGCCGCACCGACCCAGCCCGGTACGGCAGCCGGTTTCGCCGACGCGTGCTTCGCCCTCTCCGGGATCGTGGCCCCGTCGGTCATGGGTTACATCGTCTCCGAGACCGGCACCTACGACGGCGGCTTCATCGTCATGACGGTGCTGTGCCTGATCGGCGCGGCGGCGATGCTGTTCTTCACCAAGGAACCGGAACGACCGGCACCGCGGGTGCGCCCGGGTGAACCGGAGGGTGAGCTCACCACCACGAGCTGATACTCGCCGGAGCAGTCCGCGCCGAACGCACCGGGTGACCCGATGAGGGGGTTACACGGTGCGTTTCGCGTTCACCGGCCGCCGCGGCGCTCGGGATCAGCGGACGCTGGAGCTAGCGCAGCCCGTGCCGGTCCACCCAGCCGGAAACGGCGGCGGCGATCTCGCGGGGGCGGTCCTCCGGCGTGTGGTGCCCGGCCACGAGGTCGTAGCGCTGAACTCGAAGCGCGGCGATATTGTCCACGCACCAGGTCAGCAGGGCCGGACCCATCATGGCCCCGGGCCCGGGCGCGAATTCGACGAGTAGTTTCGGTACATCCGCGCTCTTCGCCAGCCACCTGCCGTAATCCTCGACGCGAGAAACGATTTCGGCGGGCTCGCCGCCCAGCGGCATAGCGCGCGGCCATTGCAGCAGCGGGCGCCGGCTTTCCTTCGTCGGGTACGGCCGTAGATATTCCGCCAGATCGGCCGGCGCCAAGGTGCCCGCGACAGTTCCGGGCAGCCCTTCGGTGATCATGAGATTGTGGTCGAGGATCATCGACTCCCCCACTCCGGCTGTTTTGAGGGCACGGAACAGATCCCGCCCGCCCGCGGGAAACTCCGCCCAGGTCATCGGTTTGACAATGGTCTCGGTGAAGGCGATACCACGGACCCGGCCGGGATGACGGGTGGCGAAGTCGAACGCCAGCGCGCCGCCCCAGTCGTGACCGACCAGGACCATTCCGTCGAGACCGAGCGCGTCGAACCAGGCGTCCAGATACCGGGCGTGATCATCGAAGGTGTAGGCGATATCGGGTTTCCCGGACGCACCCATGCCGATGAGGTCGGGGGCGAGCAGGCGGCCCGGCCCGACGGCCGGGAGGACATTGCGCCAGAGATACGACGAGGTGGGGTTGCCGTGCAGGAAGACGATCGGGGCACCGGATCCGCGCTCACGGTGGAACATCGTCGAATCCAGAACAGGGGTGAAGGGCACAGGAGATCTCCAGGGTCGGCGAGAGACAGGCGTTCTCGAGATGGATACGAAAGCCGGACCGGAACAGGCGAGACCGCCCCGGGCACACGGCCTTCCGTGTGCCCGGGACACCCCTACCGGAACACCGGCGAATTGCGTACGGCCCACTCGCCGAAAGACGCGGCAGGGCGATGCAGGACGGCCGCCACGTCGGGGCTGATCCGCTGCTCGGCCGGGAGCGGCACGCCGAGTACGTCGAGGGTGCCGGCGACGACCTGCTCGGGCATGAACTGCGCCATGCGGGCATGGGCGTCCGCGCGGGACAGTTCCACGAAGGTCACTTCCTCGCCCAGGGCCTCGGCGATGACCGCGGCCTGCCGGCGCGGGCTGATCAGCTCGGGGCCGGTCAGCTCGTAGACACGGCCGGCGTGACCGTCCTCGGTGAGCGCGGCCGCGGCGACCGCGGCGATATCCGCCGGGTCGACGACGGGCAAGCCCACATCCCCGAACGGGGCGAAGATCGTGCGGTTCGTGCGGACCGTCTCGGCCCAGGCGAAGGCGTTGGAGGCGAAACCGCCGGGACGCAGGATGGTGAAGTCCTGGCCCGCGGCCCGGACAGCCGATTCGAACTCGCGCAGGCGGGCATGCGAGCGCGCTTCGGGACGGGTGGCGCCGACCTGCGACGAGACCAGGACGATCCGCTCGACCCCGGCATCCGTCGCTATGTCGAGAAGGGCCTCCGGGCTTTCGCCTCGGCTGTTGAGATCGCCGCCCAGCAGGAGAAACAGGGCGCGGGCCCCTTCGAGAGCCGACCGCAGGCCGGCACCGGTCCCGATATCGGCCCGGGCCCACCGGACATCGGCCGCCGCGTCGGCCGGCCGCGGTCCCCGTGACACTGCGGTCACCTCGGCA
>JABFXT010000643.1 GCA_013361595.1 Nocardia sp.
GGTGGATCTTCCTGCGTATCTACAACGCCTGGTACGACCAGGAGGCCGGTCGCGCCCGGCCGATCCGGGAGCTGGAGCAGCAGTTCGCCGCGGGGGCCCGGCCGGTGCCGGGCGGTGCGGACTGGGCGGCTCTGCCCGTCGCCGAGCGCAACGCGTTGCTGGATTCCTATCGCCTGGTCTACCAGACGGATTCGGTGGTGAACTGGTGTCCCGGTCTGGGGACGGTGCTGTCCAACGAGGAGGTCACCGCGGACGGCCGCAGCGAGCGCGGCAATTTCCCGGTGTTCCGTAAGCGGCTGTGGCAGTGGATGATGCGGATCACCGCCTATTCCGACCGGTTGATCGACGATCTGGATCGGGTGGACTGGCCGGAGAACGTGAAGGCCATGCAGCGCAACTGGATCGGCCGCTCGCGTGGCGCGCGGGTCGAGTTCGGCACTGCGGCCGGTGATGTCGAGGTGTTCACCACGCGACCGGACACCTTGTTCGGCGCGACCTATAGGGTGCTGGCCCCCGAGCACGAGGCGGTGGACCGGTTGACCGCGACCGCCTGGCCGGACGGTACCGATCCGCGCTGGACTGCCGGTAGCGCGAGCCCGGCCGAGGCCGTGGCGGCCTACCGGAAATCCATCGCCGCGAAATCGGATCTGGAGCGGCAGGAGAACAAAGAGAAGACCGGTGTCTTCCTGGGCGCGTATGCCACCAATCCGGTGAACGGCGCGCGGATCCCGGTCTTCATCGCCGATTACGTCCTGAGCGGTTACGGCACCGGCGCGATCATGGCGGTGCCCGGCCAGGATCAGCGCGACTGGGATTTCGCGACCGCGTTCGGCCTGCCGATCATCCGTACCGTCGAGCCGCCCGCAGATTTCGACGGGGAGGCATACTCCGGCGACGGGCCGGCGATCAATTCCGGTTACCTGGACGGACTGGATATCGCCGATGCCAAGGCCGCCGTGATCGCGCGGCTGGAGGCCGACGGCCACGGTGCGGGCACCGTCCAGTACAAACTGCGCGACTGGTTGTTCGCGCGGCAGCGGTACTGGGGTGAGCCGTTCCCGATCGTCTACGACGAAACCGGTGCCCCGCACGCGCTGCCGGAATCGATGCTGCCGGTGCGGTTGCCCGAGCTGGACGATTTCGCACCGGTCACCTTCGATCCCGACGACGCGAACTCCGAACCGTCCCCGCCGCTGGCCAAAGCCACCGAATGGGTCGAGGTGGAACTGGATCTGGGCGACGGTCCGCGCACCTACCGCCGCGATACCAATGTGATGCCCAACTGGGCGGGTAGCTCCTGGTATCAGCTGCGCTACGCCGATCCGACCAACTCCGAGGAGTTCTGCGCCAAGGAGAACGAGACCTACTGGCTGGGCCCGCGGACCGCCGAGCACGGCGCCGACGATCCGGGCGGGGTGGATCTGTACGTGGGCGGGGTGGAGCACGCGGTGCTGCATCTGCTGTACGCGCGGTTCTGGCAGAAGGTCCTGTTCGACCTGGGCGAGGTGAGCGGTAGCGAACCCTACCGCCGCCTGTTCAACCAGGGCTATATCCAGGCATTCGCCTATACCGACGCGCGCGGTGCCTATGTTCCCGCCGCCGAGGTGACCGAACGTGCCGGCCGCTTCTACTGGACCGACGCCACGGGCACCCAGGTCGAGGTGAACCAGGAGTACGGCAAGATCGGCAAATCGCTGAAGAACGCGATCGCCCCGGACGAGATCTGCGACTTGTACGGCGCCGACACCTTCCGCTTCTACGAGATGTCGATGGGTCCGCTGGATACCTCCCGGCCGTGGGCGACCAAGGACGTCATCGGCGCGCACCGGTTCCTGCAGCGGGTGTGGCGCCTGGTGGTGGACGAGGAGACCGGCGCGACCCGGGTCACCGAGGACAATCCGGCCGACGAGACGCTGCGGCTGCTGCATCGGACGATCGCCGGGGTCGACGAGGATCTGGCGGCCATGCGCGACAACACCGCCGGCGCCAAACTGATCGAACTGACCAACCACCTGACGAAGGCATACCCGGGCGGCGCACCGCGGTCGGCGGTGGAACCGGTGGTGCTGATGCTGGCGCCATTGGCTCCGCATATGACCGAAGAGCTGTGGGAACGGCTGGGCCACAGCCACTCCCTGGCGCACGGACCGTTCCCGGTGGCCGACCCGGCGCTGCTGACCGCCGAGACGGTCGAGTACCCGATCCAGGTCAACGGCAAGGTCCGCAGCCGTATCCAGGTCGATGTCGAAGCCGATCAGGCCGCGATCGAAGCGGCCGCGCTGGCCGACGAGAAGATCGCTGCCCTGCTCGACGGCAAGGCGCCGCGCAAATTGATCGTGGTACCCGGACGGCTGGTGAACATCGTCGCCTGAGCGGGCCGGCCCGCGCCGCCGGACGAACACAGTCGTTAATCCGTAGTACTCCTGGGACTCGCCTGGGTCGGCTAGCGTGCGTGCGTTCAGCCCGGAACAGGAGTCACTGTGAAACCTCTCGAGCTCTTCGTCGCCCACGACCCGGCCGGGTCGCGGGCGCGCGTCACCTGTCAGTACAAATGCGGTAACGCCTGCTTCCACGAGGTGCCCAACACCTCGTCGAACCCCTATTTCGGGGATATCGTCGCCGGGATCTCGCGGCGGCGCCTGTTGCAGGGCAGCGCGGCCGCGGTGGTCGCGATCGGCGCGGCGAGCGCACTCGCCGCCTGCGGCGACGGCACCGAGGTCGGGAGCACCGCGAGCACTGAGGGCACCGGAACCGGGTTCACGCCGGTGGCACCGAACACCCAGGACGCGCTGGTCGTTCCGGAGGGTTACGAGCAGGGCGTGGTGATCCGCTGGGGCGATCCGCTGTTCGAGGACGCGCCCGAATTCGATTTCTTCCGCCAGACCCCGGCCGCGCAGGCGAAGCAGTTCGGGTACAACAACGATTTCGCCGGACTGCTGCCGATCGAGGGGCAGCCGGGGAAGTACCTGCTCGTGGTGAATCACGAGTACACGACCGAACAGTTCATGTTCGCCGGCTACCGGCCCGAGGCGATCACCCGGGAGCAGGTCGAGATCGCGATGGCCGCGCACGGCCTGTCCGTGGTCGAGGTGCACGGCGAGGCCGGCACCGGCCGCCTCGCGCCCGCGTTCGGGAAATACAACCGGCGGATCACCGCGACCACCGAGTTCCGGTTGACCGGCCCGGCGGCGGGGAGCCCGCTGGTCAAGACCTCCGCCGATCCCACCGGGACGAAGGTGCTCGGCACGGTCAACAACTGCTCCGGCGGTGTGACCCCGTGGGGCACCGTGCTCTCCGGCGAGGAGAACTTCAACGCCTACTTCATCGGTAAGGCCGCCGATCCGATTTCCGCCGCCCGGCTGAAGCGGTACGGCATCGGCGAATCCGATGCCCCGCACTACTGGGAGAAATTCGACAAACGTTTCGATATCGCCGCCGAGCCCAACGAATCCAACCGCTTCGGCTGGGTTGTCGAACTCGATCCGTGGGACCCCGCCTCCACCCCGGTCAAGCACACCGCGCTGGGTCGTTTCAAGCACGAGGCCGCGAATATCCATGTGACCGCCGACGGCACCGTCGTCGCCTACTGCGGTGACGACGAACGCTTCGACTACATGTACAAGTTCGTGTCCTCGCGCAAGGTCGAGGCGGGCACGGGCGCCGCGAGCCGCCGGCACAATATGACCATCCTGGACGCGGGCACCCTCTACGTCGCGAAGCTCACCGGCGACCACCCCGATCGGATCGACGGCTCCGGCACAGTGCCCTCCGACAAGGGTTTCACCGGCACCGGCCAGTGGATCCCGATCCTGCGCACCGCCGAGGACGGTCGCGGTGAATCGCTGGTGGACGGGATGACCGCCGAGGAAGTCGCGGTGTTCACCCGACTCGCCGGGGACAAGGTGGGTGCCACCAAAATGGACCGACCCGAGGATTTCGAGGCGAATCCGAAAACCGGCAAGGTATATGTGGCGCTGACCAACAACGACAAGCGCGGTACCGACGGCAAGCCCGCGGTCGACGAGGCCAACCCGCGGAACAAGAACAAGAACGGGCAGATCCTCGAACTCACCGACGATCACGCCGGTACCGCGTTCACCTGGACCCTGCTGCTGGTCTGCGGTGACCCGGCCGCCGCCGACACCTATTTCGCGGGCTACGACAAAACGAAGGTCAGCCCGATCTCCTGCCCGGACAACCTGGCGTTCGATCCGTACGGCAACCTCTGGATCAGCACCGACGGTAATGCGCTGGACGCCAACGACGGACTGTTCGCGGTGGTGCTCGACGGTGATCGGCGTGGCGAGACCAAACAGTTCCTGTCCGTCCCGGTCGGCGCCGAGACCTGCGGTCCGGTGATCACCGAGGAACGGGTCATGGTGTGTGTCCAGCATCCGGGCGAAACCGACGATGCGTCGGTGGATCGGCCGGCTTCGCACTGGCCGGACGGCGGGACGACCCAGCCGCGCCCGGCCGTGGTCGCGGTCTGGAAGTCCGCGGGCGGCCGGATCGGGGTCTGAGCAACGACCGCGGTGGGGCGGGCTATCCGCTACCGGTGAGCCCGCCCATCCGGGCGAAGCGGGCGAAATCGCCCTGCGCGCCGCTGTACACGTTCACATCGGTATTGCCGTGGATACCCGGGATCGAACCGGAATCGGTCTGCTGCCAGAAGGTCCAGGCGGGCCAGCGACCGGGTACTTCCGGTTCGGCCCGGTCCCGGTAGTCGGCGATCCACAACGGGTAGCGGTGGAACTGATCGCTGTCGGCCATCGCGGTCTGCCAGAACCTGGGATAGGTGTAGACGATCGGAACCCGGCCGGTGAGCGCCTGCACGGTGTTCAGGTATCGATGGGTCCAGTCGATCAGGGCACCGGGCGCCAGGCCGCCGGAATTCTCCATGTCCAGTACCGGTGGCAGGTCCAGCGGGCCGTTCTGGCCGAGCACGATCGTCGAGTACAGGGCAGCCTGCGGTTCCGGCGGGAGTTCGGGGCGGGCGTAGTGATATGTACCGCGGGCGATTCCGGCCACTCGCATCTGCAGACTGTCCTGGACGAAGAACGGGTTGACGTAGTCCAGGCCTTCGGTCGCCTTGACCATGGCGAAATGGTGGCCGGCCGCACGGACGGAGAACCAGTCGATGGGCCGTCCGCCGCCGTGCTGCCAGGACGAGACATCCGGGCCGGTGGGTTCGGCGTGCGCGGGCGCGGACATCAGCATGAGGCCCGCCACCAGAGCGAATGTCACCGAGCCGAACCCGGGCCGCCCGGAACGGCGTCGTACGGTACTGCCCGGCCCTATCTGCGAGCCGGACCTTCTCACGGTCGATCTCCTACGGGCAGTGTTCATGGTCCCCGACCCTAGGCATGCTCGCGGGCACTCCCCGGTATTACGCCGCCGTGTCCGGAAGTCCCGCGGCGATACCGCTGCGGGCCGCGGCGGGCGGGGAATCGTCGTGGCGTGCGGCGCATCCGGTCCGGATACTGGAGTCGATACTGTGCGGAACCGGAGGTGGGTATGCACACTGTCGGATGGGCGGGCACGGAATCCACGCTGTTCGCCGGAGACACCTGGGGGATATCCGGTCCCGGCTTCTTGCTGATCTATCTGCCTTTCGTGATCGTCGCCGTGGTGATCGGGGTGTGGCTGCGGCGCCGGATCGTCGCCGGCGCGGACGCGGCGCCGGCCGGTGAGCTGACCGCACCCGAGCTCGGCATGCTGACCAGTGATCGGCGGGCGGTGATGGCCTCGGTCGCGCTGTTGCGCGGTCACGATCTCATCGATGCCGGTGGCCGCCCGGTCGGTGCCGCCACGACGACCGCCGCGCTCGACCCGTTCACGCTCGCGGTGCGCGGACAGCTCGGTGACTCGAAGCAGAGCATCACCCTGGTGACCCATCGGCTTCGCGGTGAACTGGATCGGATGCGCAAAGTGCTCGTCGATCGCGGCTTGCTGGCCGACGGCCGGTACTCGAAACAGTTGCGCGAGGCCGGCCTGCCGATCCTGGTCGTCGCCTCGTTCGGGGTGGCCCGGCTGGTCACCGGACTGTTCAACGGTAATCCGGTATTGATCCTGATCTTCGTACTGGTGGCCCTCGGTATCGCGTGGTGGCGGGTCGTCGCGCCGGTGCGGATCACCCCGGCCGGGCGGGCCGCGCTGGCGGAGGCCGCGAACGCCGGCCGGTATCTGCGGCCGGGCAACTCGCCGTCGTATGAGACCTACGGTCCGGCGGCCGCCGGTCTGGCCGTCGCCCTCTTCGGTGTGCAGGCACTGGTACTTCTCGATCCGGCGTTGAACTCCGCCATGGGCGGCTACAGCGCCGAGGGAGTTTCGGGTGGCGGTGATTCCGGTGGTGGCGACGCGGGTGGCGGCGGCTGCGGTGGTGGCGGTGGGGGCTGTGGTGGCGGCGGTTGCGGCGGTTGCGGTGGCTGACCGGTGACCGGCCCGCTACCCGAAGCCGCCCTCGGAATCGGCTGGCGCCCGGAGATCTGCGGTCTGATAGATCGGCTGGACGGCCTCGGCTTCTGCGAGGTCGTCGCGGAATCGCTGGGTCGGGGCCGCGGCGGGATCGAGGTGCCGGCCGAGCTGATGACGCTGCGCGACCGGGGAATCGCGGTTGTCCCGCACGGGGTCTCGCTGTCGCTGGGCGGCGCCGAACCGGTGGACGGCCGCCGGATCGAACATCTGGCGGCCTGTGCGCGGGCGGTGGCGGCACCGTTGATCAGTGAGCACATCGCCTTCGTGCGGGCCGACGGTGTCGAGGCCGGTCATCTGCTTCCGGTTCCGCGCAGCCGGGAAGCGCTCGATGTGCTGACCGCGAACATCATCCGTACCCGGGCCGGAGCAGACGTACCGCTGGCGGTGGAGAACATCGCCGCGCTGTTCGACTGGCCCGACGACGAATTCAGCGAATCGGAGTTCCTCACCGAGATCGTCGAACGCACCGGGGTGTATCTGTTGCTCGATATCGCCAATGTGTACGCGAACGCGCGTAATCGCGGTCGGGACCCGCGCGCCGAGTTGCGGCGCCTGCCGACCGAGCGGATCGCCTCCTGTCATATCGCCGGTGGTCACGAATCCGGCGGGCGATACCACGACACCCATCTGCATGCCGTACCCCCCGAGGTGCTGGCGCTGGTGGCCGATTTCGTATCCGGCAATCCCGTCCCGCTCATGCTCGAGCGAGACGGAGATTATCCGCCGGCCGGCGAGTTGCTCGACGAACTCGATGCGATAGCGAATGCCGCGGCCCGCACACCGGTCACCGCCGCCGCCCGGGCGGGATCGCGGTGACGGACACGCGGGCCGCCGGACTGGCGGACCGGCAGGCGGCCCTGGTGCGCGCGTTGGTGGCGGGGGCAGCCGTACCACCGGGTGTCGACCCGATCGCGGTGCGCGCGGCCGCCC
>JABFXT010000009.1 GCA_013361595.1 Nocardia sp.
CGCGACTACACCCACGCCCTGAACGAGATGGTCGACGCGCTCCGGGCGCGCGCCGACGGCGGCGTCGCCTCGACCGAACCGCTGGGTGCGGTGGGGGCCCGGTTGTCCAAGCGATTCGGGCTCACCGAACGTCAGATCGCGGTGCTGCAACAGGGCGCCCACGCGCTGGGTAGCGAACGCGAGCACGTCCGCCGGCTGGGCCTGCTGGCGGCGATCGGCGAGCGGTCGGACGTGATCCGCGACGAACAGGACCTCCTCACCGATGTGCTGCACCTCGTCTCGGCGGCGTTCGACCGGGATCGGATCCGGCTGGGACTGGTTCGCGGCCGGGAACTGGTCTATTCCGACGGTGGACCCGCCGATCCGCGGTCGGCGGCTTTCCCGCTGATCGTCAAGGGAAGCCGGGCGGGGGTCCTCGAAGCGCGACGTGAGTGGGGCCCGTTCAGCGATACCGAGTCCGCGATGTTGCGATCGTTCGCCGACCGGACCTCGGTCATGCTGGAGAATGCCCGCCTGTATCAGCAGATCGACGGACTGTTCCGATCCTATATGTCGCCCACCGTGGCTACGGCGCTGATCGCCGACCCCGCCCAGGCCGGGCTGGGCGGCCGGATCGCCGAGGTCAGTGTGCTCATGGCCGACCTGTCCGGATTCACGCCGTTCGCCGAGTCCTCGGCCCCGGAGACGGTGGTACATATGCTGAACACGTACTACGGCGCGATCGTGCCGGCGATCCTGGATCACGGCGGGACGGTGGTCCAGTTCGTCGGCGACGCGGTGATGGCCGTATTCAACGCACCGGTCCACCAGCCGGACCATGCCCTGCGGGCGGCTGCCGCGGGGCTCGCGCTCCAGCGGGTGGTCACCGAAACGGCGCTTCCGCATCCCGATTGGCCGCGTTTCCGGGTCGGTGTCAACACCGGTCCGGCGCTGGTCGGCAATATCGGCGCGCCGCAGATGCGCAACTACACCGCGATCGGCGATACGACCAATCTCGCCGCCCGGCTGGAGAGCCTCGCCGAGCCCGGCACCGTGCTCGTCGGTTCGCTGACCTACGCGCACCTCGGCTCGCGCGCGCAGGTGCGCAGCCGTGGCACAGTGACTGTCAAAGGCCGGAGCGAACCGGTGACCTGCTATGTGCTGGATGGATTACGGTGACCACCGATTTCGAGATACTCCGTGGATTGCCCGAAGCCGAACGACGGCAAATCCTCGCCTCCTGCACACCGCGCCGGTACAAACGCCGGGAGATCCTCTGCCACGAAGGCGATCCGGGTGATTGCCTGCATCTGATCGAATCCGGGCGGCTCATCGTCCGGGTCGCCACCCCGTTCGGCGACACCGCGACCCTGACCATGCTCGGGCCCGGCTACTCGTTCGGCGAATTGGCCGTACTGGACAGCAGCGCGCGCCGTACCGCGACCGTCGAAGCGGTCGAGAATACGGAGACGTTGACGTTCGGTCGCGCGCAGCTGACGGCGTTGCGCGCGAGTTATCCGGAAATCGACCGGGTCATGATCGCCACCTTGACCGCCCAGGTGCGGCGGCTCTCCGGTCAGGTTCTGGAGGCGCTGTACCTGCCGGTCGAAACCCGCGTCGTACGACGCCTGGTCGATCTCGCCGCCATCTACGGAGGTTCGAATTCGATCGCGGAGATCCGGCTCAATCAGCAAGACCTGGCTTCCATGGCGGGAACGACCAGGGCCACCGCGAACCGGGTGCTGCGCGAGCTGCAAGAGCGCAATATCCTGGCGCTGACCCGTGGCCGTATCACCGTGATCGATCGGGCGGCGCTGGTCCGCCACGCTCACTGAAAGCCTATTTCGCGAGCGCCTTGCTCCCGTTGGGCGCGACGGCGAACCAGGTGCCGCCGACACCCTGACCCCGCAGGTCTCCCGGCCGCTGATCCTTCGAGAAGTGGTACACCGGCCACCCGCCGACGGTGATCTGGCACGAGCCGTCCGCGCGCTCGACGAAGCCGACCCGCCCCGGATCGATGCCCACGATATAGAGCCCCTGCCCGCGGTTCACCAGCAGCGGCGGCCAGACGACGGCGCAGTCGCCGGCGCAGTTCGACTGCGACGGTGTGGCGGTGTCCTTGTCGAACCGGTAGAGCGAGCGACCGTCCCCGTCGGTCACCCGCAGCCCGAGCGCCGGGTCGGTGACCGCGGTGAGTTCGACGGCGTTCGCACCGTGCGGCGCCTGCCCGTAGTAGATGTTCAGCCAGCCCTGTGTTCGCACGGGTGTCTGCGCGGTCGCCGGTGCGGCCGGCGCCGGATCCGCCGTCGCGGCCGGGAGCCCGGACAGGCCCACAACGGCGGCAGCGGCGATCGCGACGGCGGTCGTATTGATCACGGTGACAATTCTCGACATGGGTTCCTCCGAATGGCGTTCGTTCTCCAGTGACCGCAATTCTTCGGCTCGGGGCGCGCAGGGTCTGTTCGCTCCCCGACGTCCACTGTGTGTCCGCGCCGACACAGCGACCGCGGTACCGAGGTGGCGGCGCACTGCCGTCGGCCGGCCTCGGCCGGGTTCAGGCCACCAGCAGCGCACCTGTCAGCGCGATGGACGCCACCCACACAGTGGACAGGGTCGCCAGCACTATCGGACGCGGCCCCATGGAGCGGAGCAGCGATACCCGGACACCGACCCCCAGCGCGAACATCGCCGCCGTGAGCAGTGCGGTCTGCACCGGCTGGGCCGTATCGATCAGGACCTGGGGCAACAGCCCGGACGAGCGCAGTGCGACGCAGCCGAGGAAGCCGACGACGAACAGCGGCACCAGCGGCGGTCGCACGGTCTCGCCGTCGGGCTCCGGCGCCTGCCGGCGCCGGCGTGCCCCCAGGTAGGCCAGCACGGGCGCCAGCATCAGTACGCGGGCGAGCTTGACCAGTGTGGCGACCGCGAGCGCACCGCCACCGATGAGGCCGCCGGCCGCGACAGCCTGTGCCACCTCGTGGATCGAGCCGCCGGCCCACATTCCTGCCTGTCGGCCGGACAGACCCATCGCGCTCGCCAGGAGCGGAACAGCGAGGATCATCGATGTCCCGAAGACGACCACCAGCGCGACCGCGGTGAGCAGTTCCTCTTCCTCCGCGTCGACCACCCCGCCGGTGGCGGCGACTGCCGCGGCGCCGCAGATGGAGAATCCGCAGGCGATGAGTATCCGCTGTGTCCACGGCAGCCCCAGCAGTTTGCCGGCGTACATCGTGCCGGTGATACCGAGGACGACGATCACCACGACGACGGCGATCACTCCCCATCCGAGGCCGATGACATCACTGAACATCAGCCGCAGTCCGAGCAGCGCGACGCCCACCCGGAGCAGCCGCTTGGACGAGAAGTCCAGACCCGGCCGGATCCATCCGGGCACGGTGCCGGTACCGGCCAGCAGGGCGCCGAGGGCGATGGCGATGAGGAGCGGACTCACCGCCGGTACGAGATATCCGATACCTGTCGCGATGGCGGCGCCGATACCGCACAACGCGATACCTGCCGCGAGACCCGCGCCCCGGGTGCGGATCGGGGGATCCGCCCGGCTGCCGGTCTCCGGAGTCACCGGCCCGTGCGGGTCGGGGCGTGGAAGTAGGTCACTGGGCATACCCGGAACTCTGCGGCACCCGCCCCGGCCGCGGTAGCCGTCGATCCACTACGTCGGCATATCACTCTGATATGTGTGATGCTCAGGCCATATGATCTGAGCATGTTCAGTCGATGGCCGGACCTCGGTGTACTGGAATTGCTCGTCGGCGTCGACGATCACGGAAGCCTCGGCGCGGCAAGCAGATCCGCCGGTATCGCACAACCGAACGCGAGTCGCGCGATCAAGAAGCTCGAAGCGCAGGTCGGAACGCCGCTACTGCAGCGAAGGCCCACCGGATCGACACTGACACCCGAGGGCACGGTGCTCGCCCACTGGTCCAGGAAGGTTCTCGACGACGCCCGGCAACTGCTCGATATCGCCGCGGGGATGCGCGAGAAGCGGGCCGCGGAGCTCACCGTGAGCGCGAGCATGACTGTGGCCGAGCATCTGATGCCGGCCTGGCTGGGGCAGTTCCGGCGGACGGCCCCGGACGTCACGATCCACCTGCAGGTGCGCAATTCCACCCAGGTGTTCGACGACGTCACCGCCGGAAACTGCGATGTCGGGTTCGTCGAGTCCCCCACCGTCCCCCGCGCCCTGCACAGCGTCGCGGTCGCGCGCGACCGGCTGGTGGTCGTGGTCGACCCGCGCCATCCGTGGACGCGCCGCAGACGCCCGTTGTCGATCGCCGAACTGGCACAGACTCCGCTCCTGGTCCGCGAACCCGGATCAGGTACCCGGACCACGCTGGACCTGGCTCTCCAGGAATACGCCAGAGCGGCACCGCTGCTCGAGCTGGGCAGCGGTGCCGCTGTGCGGACGAGTGTGCTGGGCGGGGTCGGACCGGCTGTCCTGAGCACTCTCGCCGTCTCGGCCCAGGTGGATTCGGGCGAGTTGACGGTGATCGAAGTGGAAGAGCTCCACCTCGACCGCGTCCTGCGCGCCGTATGGCGTCCGCCGCGGCAGCTGGAAGGACCCGCCGGCGACCTCGTCCGCCTCGTGCGGCGAGGGCCCGCTCGATGATCGTGTCGAAACCGCCGCCGAGTCCATGTCAGGTTCGGCGGACTCGCGTACACGCCCCGGCGGATCAGCCGCTCGACGGTCGCGAAACCGCGGAATCGACGACAGCTGGAGAGGCGGCCGGATCGGACTGCGGCCGCGACGGCTTCAGGAGATCAGATCTTCGTACCGGAACTCGGCGGCCGGTGGCGTGCCCCGGCGATGAGCGTCGGATTCGCGCTGCTGTAACTCCACCCGGCGGATCTTTCCGGATATCGTCTTGGGCAGATCGAAGAACTCCACTCGCCGTACCTTCAGGTACGGCGCGAGGTGGTCACGTGCGTACTCCAGGATCGATCGCGCGGTCTGTTCGTCCGCGTTCCAGCCCGCGGCGAGGCCGATATATGCCTTGGGCACGGACAGACGCGTATCGTCGGGTTGCGGTACCACCGCGGCTTCCACGACCGCCGGATGCTCGATGAGCACGCTCTCCAGTTCGAAGGGCGACACCTTGTAATCCGAACACTTGAACACATCGTCGGTGCGCCCGACGAACGTGATGTAGCCGTCGGTATCGCGCCGGGCGATATCGCCGCTGTGGTAGTAACCACCGGCCATCACCTGCTCGTTGCGCTCCGGATCTCCCAGATAACCGGTCATCAGGTTCACCGGTGCCGCGGACAGGTCCAGGCATATCTCGCCCTCGTCGGATTCCCGGCCCGTCACCGGATCCACCAGCACCACGGGCACACCGGGCATGGGCAGGCCCATGGATCCCGGCTTCGGTTTCCGGCCGGGCAGATTACCGATCTGCAGGGTGGTCTCCGTCTGTCCGAAGCCGTCGCGGATCGTCAGATTCCAGGCCCGCTCCACCTGCCGGATGACATCCGGGTTCAGAGGTTCGCCGGCGCCGACCACTTCCCGTAAGCCGTCGGGTCTGGTGCCCAGGTCGGCTTGGATCAGCATGCGCCACACTGTCGGCGGGGCACAGAAGGTGTTGACCCGGGCCCGGCGGAGCCGGGTCAACAGATCCGCCGGATCGAACCGTGTGTAGTTGTAGACGAACACGGTCGCTTCGGCGATCCACGGCGCGAAGAAACAACTCCACGCGTGCTTGGCCCAGCCGGGCGAGCTGATGGCGAGGTGTACGTCGCCGAGCCGCACCCCGATCCACGCCGCCGTGGTGAAATGCCCTATCGCGTAGCTCGTCTGAGAATGCTCGACGAGTTTGGGTCTGCTGGTCGTCCCCGAGGTGAAATACACCAGCATCGGATCGTCCACGGTGGTGACCACTTCGAACGGTCCGGCAGAATCGATCGAGGCGCTGTCGGTATACGAGTACCAGCCGTCGACCGGGCCGCCCACTGCGATGGGCAGGTAGCGACCCGCCACGCCGCTGAACTTGGCCGTATCGGCGCTGTTCGCGATCACGCATCGGGCCCCGCCGCGACCGATCCGGTCGCGCAGATCCTCGGTACCGAGGGCCGAGGTGGTCGGTATGACGACCGCACCCAGTTTCATCACCGCCAGCATCGCCTCCCACAGCTCGACCTGGTTACCGAGCATCAGGAGCACCCGGTCGCCCTTACCGATACCGAGCCGTTCCAGCCAGGTGGCCACCCGATCGGAACGGTCGGCCATCTCGCCGAACGTCACCTTCGACTCGGAACCGTCCGGTTCGGTGATCCACAAGGCGAGCCCGGTGTTGCCGCGGGCGAAGCCGTCGAACCAATCGATCGCCCAATTGAAGCGGCCCGACAGTTCGGGCCAGCGGAACTCCTGCTCTGCCCGCTCGTGGTCGGCGGCGAGAGCGAAGAACCGATCCCGCCCACTGCGGTAGATGTCTGCGTTGACCGTCATGGTTTCGATGATTCAGGCCGGGCATATCGGCCCACTACCCTCGAAAGAGGGCATTCGTCCGGCCCGGCCGCGCCGAAGCCTCACCGGTCCACCGCGGCCGGAGCCCACGGCCCGCCGGCTTCCCGAAGGAGACCGCGGGAGCGCGCGGCGTGTACCGCCGCGGTCCGGTTGTGCACTCCCAGCCGGCGCATGGCGCTGCGCAGGTAGGCCTTGACGGTCTCGACTCCCAGTCCCATCGCTTCCGCTGCCGCGCTGTTCGTCATTCCCACCGCGATGAGGTGCAGCACTTCCAATTCACGCGGGGCCAGTCGAACCGTGGGTCCCGGGCCGGGCTCCGGGACCCCGGTGACTGCGTCGGTCAACCCGGCGGCAATGCGCTGCAGCCGCGCCCGCAGGACCGGATCCGTGGTGGTTCGCGCGATATCGGCAAGCTCCTCGAGGGCGACGCGGGCCCGGTCCCCCGGGCGGCGAGCGACCGGTGGTGCGGGAACGGTCAGGAGGGTGCGCAGCTCGCCTTCGACACGTGCCGCGAACGCGCACGCGTACTCCAGCGCCACGTCACCGATGGGCTGGGCCGAGCGAGTGGCGCCGTAGACGATGCCCGCGACGGTACCGCGTACGCGGATGGGCAGGGCGAACACTCCCGTCAGCCGCTCCCGATCGACGACACGGTCCATGTAGTCGTGGGTGATCCCGGCCGATGTCGCATAGTTGTCGACGCGGCACGGCGTGCCGAGTGCCAAGGTCTTCCCGCCCAATCCACGACCGGACAGCACATCCATTTCGAGGAGGGAATCGCTGATCGTGCCCCTCAGGTGCGAGATCTTCACCTTCGACTGCCCGCGGGTGACGGCACCGCCGAACACCACCGGCAGACCGGCGCCCTGCTGCAACTGCCGGATGCGCAGGCCCAGAACAGCATCGATCGTCTGCTCCCGAGAATCAACCGTC
>JABFXT010000494.1 GCA_013361595.1 Nocardia sp.
ATCGCGCGCAACGCGCCCGCGGTGAGGCTGTGCAGGCGAGGGACCGGGGCACGTTCCTCACCGGCCAGGCGTTCGGCGGTCTCCAGTACAGCGCAGGCGGTGGTGTAGCGGCCGTAGTCGGCGATGATGGCGGACGCGTTCGCCTCGACGGTGTGGACCTGGGTCACGATATCGAGGCTGCGGCCGGGATGGAGTTGGACATCGACATAGGCGAACGGCTCCAGCCGGGCCCCGAATTTCGATTTGGTGCGGCGCACACCCTTGGCCACGGCGCGCACGAGACCGTACTGCCGGGTCAGGAGCGTGACGATACGGTCGGCCTCACCCAGCTTGTGCTGGCGCAGCACGACGGCATGGTCACGATACAAACGCACCCGACCAGTCTTGCATGTGTCCGGCCACCTGGCCTCGAGCCCTTCCGGCTCGCCCGCCGCACCTCCGCGGCGGGGTGCACCTGCCCGGCCCGCTCGTCGGGGTTACCCGGCCGGTCGGCGCCACGACATCGCGGGCAGGAAGTGGACGTCGTACCGCTGTTGTTCCGTGAGCAGGCTGTCGAAGTCCGCGTGCCCGTTCTGGATCCGCCCGAGATGACGGAAGTACTCGAACCGCTGGATACCGGGAGCGAGGACGATGAGCAGGTCTGCCGCCGACCCGGGCGCGGCGCCGAAGGCATGCGGCATACCCGGCGGGACCACGACGAGAGTGCCCGCGGGCGCGGTCTCCGACGCGCCGTCGAGGAGGAACTCCGCGGTCCCGGCGAGCACATAGAACAACTCCGAGGACAGTGCGTGATAGTGCGGGGCGGCCCCGTCCGCGCCGACACCGAGGGTGAGCCGGTTCGCGCCTAGTTCGCCGCCGGTATCGACGGCATCGGCGAGCAGATGGAAAGCCCCACCGTGGGGCAGCTCCACTCTTTCCGCGGTCGCGGCCGGGACGACCAGGGCGTCGGGTTCACGGGACGACATGATGTGCTCCTTCGTTCTGCTGTCGCTCTCAGTGCACACCGGGAAGAAAGCGCGAACCAGACGCAGTTGTCACCGGCAGTGATCACGGATCCAGATGGATGGAGGCGCGGTGGAACTACGGCAGCTCGAGTATTTCGTCGCCGTCGCCGAAGAGGGCGGATTCGGGCGGGCGGCGCGGCGGCTCAATATCGTCCAGTCGGCGGTGAGTCAGCAGATCGCCCGGCTGGAAAGAGAATTCGGTGTCCTGCTGCTCGACCGGTCGACTCGCCACGTCCGGCTCACCGGCGCGGGCGAACGGCTGCTGGGCGAAGCTCGGCTCGTGCTCGCGGCCACCCGGCGAATGAGCGATATCGCCGCGGATATCGCGACGGGCAGCGACGGTGTCTTGCGACTGGGGACCCTGCATGCCCCCGGTAACCGGATCTACCGCGCGCTGGACGAGCTGGCCGCCGCGGCGCCACGCCTGCAGGTCCGGCCCCGGCGGCTGGCACCGGCCGAGCGGCTCGCCGCGGTCCGTTCCGGGGAACTGGACGCCGCCCTGGTGCGCGCCCTGCGACATTCGGCCGGCCTCGAAGTTCTCGAGGTGTGGACCGATCCGCTCTATGCCGCGCTACCGGCAGATCATCCGCTGGCGGGAGAGGCCGAACTTCGGCTCGAGCAGTTGGGGCAGCTGCCGCTGCGCCTGGCCGCCCGCGAAGCCAACCCGCCTTTCCACGATCTGGTCACCGCTGCATGCCGGAGCGCGGGTATCGACCCACCCGCGGGCCCGCCGTTCACCACATTGCAGCAGAGCCTCACCGATATCGCCGCGGACCGGGCGTCATGGACGGTGTTCTACGAGGTAGCCGCCCTGCCGACCGTGCACCGGGTAGCGATCCGGCCCCTCGTCGACCTCTCGGTGACGACGTCGCTGGCCGTACCTCCCGGACCGGCGGCGCCCGCCGTGCGGCGGCTACTCGAAGCGCTCCACCGAACGGCGGACGCGGAGCGGAGCGGCCGCGCCCTTCCCACGTAATGCCTCACCCACGGCCGCGCGCGGCCACCACCGGACAACAGCGGGCTCCGCACACATCAGCCGCCGCTGCTCCCTGGTGTGCGGCGAC
>JABFXT010000713.1 GCA_013361595.1 Nocardia sp.
CGGCGCGATCCGGCGGCGGACCGGTCGCCCGGGGACGGGCCGGCGGATAGCCGGTACCGCCGGCCCGGGGCGGCCGGGCGGACGAGGCGGGAAATACGGCCGGTCCCGATGAATTCGGCGATCGGGCGGAGTCTGCACTGACGAACCCGCACACCGTGCCAGCGATCAGTGAGGATCTCATGAGCAGCAATGCCCTGCCGCCCGTCGTCGACGCCGAAGCCTGGCAACACCAGCTCGACGCCCTCCGCGCCCGGGAGAAGGCGGCGACCCGCGAACTCGACGCCATCGCCGCACAGCGACGTGCGCTGCCGATGGTCGAGTTGCCCGGTTACACCCTCGAAGGCGAGACCGGGCCCGTTCGCCTGGCCGATGTATTCGACGGCCGGACGCAGCTCATCACCTACCACCACATGTGGTTCCCGGGCGAGACGTGGCAGTGCGGCGGATGTACCGGGTTCACCGCGCAATTCACCCGGCTCGAGTTCCTGGCGAACTACGACGCGCGGTTCGTGATCGTCACGCAGGGACCGATCGACGAGGCGCTGGCCTACAAACGTAGGGTCGGCAATCGGATGACCTGGTACTCCACGGCGAACAGTTCGTTCGGTACGGATGTCGGCGCACCCGCGGGCGGCGGCTTCGCCGTGAATGTCTTCCTGCGCGACGGCGATACGGTGTACCGCACCTGGCATACCGACGGCCGCGGTACCGAGCAACTGAGTCACAGTTTCGCACTGATCGACCTGCTGCCCTACGGCCGCCAGGAGCAATGGCAGGACTCCCCCGCGGGATGGCCGCAGTCGCCCACCTACAGCCGCTGGAGTTCGGCCCGCGAAATCGCCGCCCACTACGGCGACCCGGTGGCCTGAGCGCCCGCGGCGGCGGCACGGAGGCCACCGGACAACCCTCGAGATTCTATCGAAAATATGTTCGAATTCCGGTACGGTTACCCGCATGCCCGAACTCGCCCCCATCCCGTTCGCCCGGCTCAACCTCGAACAGGTACGGGAACGACTCCTCGCCGCGGCGGCCTTCGGCGAGGACCTCTCCCCCGATCAGCTCGAAGCGCTGGCCGGCAAACTCAGCACCGGCCTGAGCATCTACATCGAGGCGACCCAGAACCGCGCGCCGCGCACTCCCCGGCCGGCGGCACCCGGCCGGGCGTGCCTGGACTTCCGCGGGCATCTGCGCTGACCCCCGGCCCGCGCGCGGCGCGGGCCGGGGAACACCGGCGCTACCGGCTCACCGATCGCCGTCCACCGGTTCACCGTCCACGATCTCGATGGGCGAGGTGACGAGTTCGAATTCGCCGTCGTGTTTGGCCACACCCTGCAGCACCGCGCCCTCCACCAGTTCGACGCCCAGGTTCTCCCGGACGATGATCGGATCGCGCCGCACATCGCGATAGAGCGAGACGCACATCAGCACCATCACGACCATGAACGGCAGCGACACCACCGTGGTCAGTGCCTGCAAACCGGTCAGCGCCCCGCTGAGATCGTCGGAATCGGCGATCACCAGCATGATCGCGGCGACCGCGCCGGTTGCGGTGCCCCAGAAGATCACGGTGAGCCGGGACGGTTCGATACTGCCCCGCTCCGACAGCGTGCCCATCACGATCGAGGCCGCGTCCGCACCGGAGACGAAGAAGATGCCCACCAGGATCATCACCAGCACGGTGGTGATCGCGGTGAGCGGATATTCCTCCAGCAGGTGGAACAGCGCGAAATCGGGGTTCACGCTGCCGTCGGCCTCGGTGAGATCGTGGGTATCGGTCTGCTGCCGGATCGCGGCCCCACCGAAGATGACGAACCACACCAGGCTCACCAGGCTGGGCACCAGCAGCACGCCGGCCACGAACTGCCGGATGGTGCGACCCCGGCTGATCCGCGCGATGAACATACCGACGAAGGGGGTCCACGAGATCCACCACGCCCAGTAGAAGATGGTCCAGCTCGACAGCCACGCCTCCATCTCCTCGCCGCCGGTGATCCCGGTACGCGAGGCCATGGTCGGCAGATCGGCGATATAGTCGCCGACCGCGGTGGGCAGGAAGTTCAGCATGAA
>JABFXT010000551.1 GCA_013361595.1 Nocardia sp.
AGCGTGAGAACATGCTGGTAGAGGGCTGTTCCGGCGGGTGTCGGCACACTGCCCGCCGGAACCCGCTCGAAGAGCGGTACCCCGCATTCCCGTTCCAGCTGCTGGATCCGCCGGGTCAGGGCCGGCTGCGAGATCAGCAGTGCCTTCGCCGCCCCGGACAGTGAGCCGCGATCGAAGACCTCGACGAAATAGCGTAGTTGTCGCAGCTCCACCGTTGCTCCATTTCACATACCTATCGGTATGCCATAACTTCAGAACATACCCGGGCCAGCCAAGTGGCATTGGATCACGAGCCGCCCACACGGTTGCATTGTGGTGGGTACCACAGCCGTCGCGCACCGCGCGGCGCCGGCGCCTCTGCTTCGTTCGAAAGGACCTCCGGTGACCGCGATCTCCTCCGCACCGCCCGACACCAGATACCGCTGGGTGGTGCTGGCCCTCTGCTGGGCCGCCTTCACGATGACCTCGGTCGACCGCGCCACCTGGGGGCCCGCGGCCGGCTCGGTGGGCGACGATCTCGGGGTGGCGGTCGCCGGCCTCGGCGTCTTCGCCACCACCTACTACATCGGGTACGTCGTCTCCAACGCGATCGGCGGCTTCATCGCGGACTGGATCGGCGCCCGGGCGACCGTCGGCGTGAGCATCCTGCTCTCCGGCGGGTTCATGCTCGCGTTCGGTGAGGCCGACAGTCACGCGATGGGGCTGCTCTTCCAGGCGTGTATCGGATTGTGCGCGGGTGCCGAGGTCGGCGGCGGTGTCAAACTCATCACCAGCTGGTTCGTCCCGCAGCGGCGTGGTTTCGCGATGGGTATCTTCATGACCGCGACCTCCCTGGGACTGGTCGTCGCGAATGCCGTGGTCCCCCGGTTGATCGAATCGCACAGCTGGCGCACCTCCTACCACCTGTTCGGAATCACCTCGATCGCCGTCGGCGTGCTGTGCCTGATCCTGCTGCGACCCGGCCCGCTGGTGGCTCGCACCCCATCCGGCGGTACGCCGAATCTGCGACCGTTGCTGCGCAACCGCGGCCTGCTGCTGCTGGCGCTGGCCGGGTTCGGCGCGCTCTGGGGCACCTACGGGTTCATCACCTGGTCGAACCTGCTGATGGTCAAGGGCGTCGGTATCGATCCGGTCCGGGCCGGCACCGTCGTGGTCATCTTCGGCGCTGTCGCGGTCTTCTCCAAACCACTGATCGGCCTGGTGGGCGATGCGCTCGGACTGAGTCGGCGGCGGTTGACCATCGCGATCCTGGTGGCCTTCGCGGCCTGCCTGATCGTCTTCAGTTTCGCCACCACCGCGACGCAGTTCCTCTGGATCGCGCCGTTCCTCGGTATCACCGCCTACATCTACAGCCCGGTGATGATGGCGATGATCCCCACGCTGTCGGGTCCGGAACTCGCCGGGACGGCCACCGGCGGCGTGAACGCCTTCTGGCAGCTCGGCAGCACCATCGTGCCGGCGGTCGTCGGACTCGTCTTCGGGGCCAGCGGCTCGTTCCAGCTGGTCTTCCTCGTCCTCGCCGCCGGTCCCTGCCTGGCGATCGTTCCCATGTACTTCATCCGGAGCGCCGATGCCCGCGAAGCCGCGTCCGGCGTCGTCCCCGCCCGGCCGGACGGCAGTGCGCTGCTCCTGGCCACCGATCGAAAGGGCTGATCCCCGTATGACCCCGAACAGTGCGCACTACGACGTCATCGTCGCGGGCGGCGGATCGGCCGGTATCGCAGCGGCGGTGGGCGCGGTCCGCGCCGGCGCCCGCACGCTGTTGATCGAGCGCGGTCCGTGCCTGGGCGGTGCGGCAACGCTGCGTAATGTCGTCACCTACTGCGGTCTCCACACCCGGGAGGAGCAGGAGCAGGTCGTCTTCGGTATCGCCGACGAGGTGGTGTCGGCATTGAAGGCGCGCGGCGCGGTCAGCGAACCGCGCAGATTCAACGCGGTCACCGTGGTCTTCGATCCGGAGAACGTGAAGGTCGTCCTCGACGAACTGTGCCGGGACGCGGGCGTGGATATCCGCCTGCACAGCCTGCTGGTGGGGGCATATACCGAAGGTGACAGCATCACCGCCGTCGAGGTCGCCGACCACGAGGGTGTGCACAGGTACACCGCCGAAGCGTTCGTCGACGCGACCGGCGATGCCGACCTCGCACACCGTGCGGGCGCCGAGGTTCGCTACGGCACCGACGGCTGGGTGCAGAACGGCAGTCTCGGCGTACGTTTCGGCGGGATAGCGCCCGCGGCCGAGGTCGACGTGCACACCGTCGGAGCGGCCGTACGCGACGCCAAGGCCGCGGGTGTGGGCGGTCTGCTCGCCGAATCCGGTCTGGTCGCCCGGATGCCGGTCTCCGGGGACGTCATCATGTATCTGGTGGACGAGGGCTACGATGCCCGGTCCGCGGCCGACACCACCCGCGCGGAGATCGGCGCCCGCCGGCAGGCCCAGGCATACCTACCGGTCGTCCGGACGATCCCCGGCGCCGAACACGCCTATATCGTCACCACCGGCCCCGAGCTCGGTACCCGCGAATCCCGCCATATCGTCACCCGGCATCGGCTGCGCGAAACCGATATCCTGCAGCCGGCCTCCACCGAGAACGCCGTCGCGATCGGGGCCTGGCCGATGGAGTACCACCCCGGCCCCGGCATCCCGTCGACCTGGAAATTCATCGGTGACCCCGGCTTCTATCCGATTCCGCTGGACTGTCTGCGCAGCGTCGCCACGGACAATCTCTACGCGGCCGGGCGCACTCTCGACGGTGATCGGCAAGCCGGGGCGTCGCTGCGGGTCATGGGGACCGCGTTCGCCACCGGTCAGGCCGCCGGGGTCGCCGCTGCTCAGCAGGCCCACTCCGGCACGGTGAACACCACTACCGTTCGCGCGGAACTGCAACGTCAGGGCGCCCGCCTCCCCGAGACCGTGCGCGTCTGAGCGCTGGTCGGGTGGTCCGCAGCGCTGCGGGGCACTTGGAGCGCACAGGAGGTGACGCGTACCGGCGTGGGCGGTATCGCTCACGACCCGGTGCCGGTAATGCCGACCCGGTGCCCGTTATGAGGGGGGCACCGGGTTCGGGCTCGGTCCGGGCGAGGGCCGCAGGGATTACGGCTCCTTCCGGGCGCGCCCGGTCAGAACTGGATACGCAGGTGGTCGGTGACCGGGCGGGCCTGGCAGCCCAGGATGTAGCCGTTCTCGATGTCCTCGGGGTCGAGGATCTCGGCGTTCTCCATCTCGACCTTGCCCTCGAGCACGGTGCAGGCGCAGGACCCGCATTCGCCCTCCTGGCAGGAGTAGGGCACGTCGAGACCCTTGTCCAGCATGATGTCGACCAGCGTCTGTTTCCGCGGCCAGCTCAGGTTGTGGGTCTCGCCGTCGAGTTCGACCTCCACCGTGGCCGCGTCGGCCGCCTCCTCGTCGGAGATCTCGACCGGGGCGGCATCAGCGAAGGGATCGCCGGCCAGCGAGTTGAAGATCTCGGCGTGGGTGCGGTTGCGCGGTACGCCCAGCTGCCCGAGTGCGTCGTGGACGCCGTCCATGAAGGGCTTCGGGCCGCACATGAAGGCCGCGTGCTCGGTGTAGGGCCGCAGCAGTTCGGCCAGTGCGGTCACGGTCGGCAGGCCCTGCAGGGTCTCCAGCCAGTGCACCACCACCAGGCGCTGCGGATTCTTCTCGGCCAGTTCGCGCAGTTCGGTCGCGAAGATCACCGATTCGGCGTCGCGGTTGGCGTAGAACAGCACGATCTTGGCGCTGCCCCGCTCCAGCGCGGATTTGAGGATGGACATCACCGGGGTGATACCGCTGCCCGCCGCGCAGAGCAGTAGATCCTCGTCGAGGTTCTTCGGGGTGAAGACGCCCGACGGCGGCAGCACCTCGAGCTGGTCGCCCGGTTTGATGTTGTCGCAGAGCCAGTTGGAGCCGTAACCGTCGCTGGTCCGCTTCACCGTGACCTTGGGAAGATCGTCGGTGAAGGGGGAACTCGCCAGCGAATAGCAGCGCGCCACCGATCCGGTGCGGTCGCTGGGGATGCGCAGGGTGAGGAACTGGCCGGGCTGGTACGCGAACTTCTCCCGCGCTTGCTCGGGGACCTCGAAGACCAGCGAGCTCGCGTCGGTGGTTTCCGCGATGACCTGGGCGACCCGCAATACGACGGATCGCGAGCCATGGGGCACTTCGACGGTGGTCATCTCGTCCTCTCGACACTGGTAGCCGGTGGCATCCGAGCCTACGGCAAAACTAGAACGTGTTCCAATTTTACCCTATGCCGGCCGATTGTTGGCGGACGAGCTGTCCCTCCAGGCCGGAGATCAGTACGCCCACGCCGAAATCGTAGGAATACTTGCCGCGGAGGTCGGGCAGGTATTCCATTGCGCGGGCCACTCGTTCCGGCATCACCACATCGGGCGGGGTGTCGAGGTTGCGCGGATTCACCCGGCGGCGGCCGAACAGGTAGGTGTGAATCGTCGCGTAACCGGCCAGGATATTGCGATCGTCGAACCCGGCCTCGTAGAGGATCTCCATGATCCCGGCGATCAGATCGAGCTGCTTTCCGAGCATCTGCTCGATGAGTACGTCACCGAGCCCGGGATGGCGGCGCAACCGTTCGTCGATCTGCGCGAGCAGATCGACGAGCCGGTCCTGCCAGGGGCCCGAATCGGGGGGCGGTTTGCGAACCCCGGCCAGCGCGGCGGTCGCGACCAGGTCCAGCAACTCCCGCTTATCGGCCACGTAGTAGTACGGCGCCATCGGAGAGACGCCGAGCTCACGGGAGAGCCGCCGCATGGACAGCTTCTCCACTCCGTCGGCTCGGACGACCCGAAGTGCCGCCTCGACGATCTCGGTCTCCGAGAGGGTGCTGCCGTTACCGCCCCCGCCCCCGCTCGCCTGCATCCGCACGACTCCCATTGCCACCTCTACACGTCGGGCGGTATCCGCCCGTCACGTTCTGTTCAGCTGCTTTGCCCCCGCAGTCTATGGCCACACCCGACAGCGTTGTGACCGGATCTGGGCATATGGACGCCTATGGCCCGGGTGGAGCCGGAGGTGCGCCGAGAAGCCGTCTTACGTGGCTGTGTGTTCGGACTGTGAACATATGGACGCGCGCGGCCGGCGGCGGAGGCGGAGGTACGCAATGTGGTGAAACTGTTCCATTTTGTCAGTGGATGACGTTATGGTGTGACGGCGGTCGCAGCGTGCGGCCGCGGCGCCGGCACTGTGCCAGGACTCACCGGCGGTATCCACAGCGGTGCCGCCGCGACGGTCCTGCCACGGCATCGGACCGGCGCAGGTACCGACCTGTGGAGGCAGCCATGGCCGACAACCGTTCGCTCGGACAGACCGAAACCGATCACCGCGGTCCGATCGGAACCGTCGACACCCACGCCGCCGAGGAAGCACCCGTGATCGAGGAATCCCTGATCGAAGAGGTGTCCATCGACGGTATGTGCGGCGTCTACTGATCGGCGGGAGCCAACCATGCTCGATCTGGAAACGCGCTGGCAGCTGCATCCCCGAGTGGCGCTGCGCCCGGAACCCTTCGGCGCGCTGCTCTACCACTTCGGGACCCGCAAACTGTCGTTCCTGAAAAATCCGCGGATCGTCGAGATCGTGCGCTCCCTGCCCGGGCACACCTCGGCCCGTGCGGCCATCCGGGCCGCCGGGATCGAGGACTCGGCCGCCGATCCGTACATCCGGGCGCTGGGGGACCTGGCCGATTCGCAGATGATCCAGCACGCGCCGGCGACGGCTGTGCTCGGCGAGCCCGCACCCTTCACCGGGGTGGGCCCGGCCGATCCGGCGGTACGGCTGGTGGACCGTTTCGAATCGGGACTGGCGGCCCCGATCTGCCTCACCTGGGAACTCACCTACGCGTGCAATCTCTCGTGTGTGCACTGTCTGTCCTCGTCGGGGCGGCGTGATCCCGGGGAACTCAGTACCGAGCAGTGCAAGGCGCTCATCGACGAATTCCAGCGGATGCAGGTGTTCTACGTGAACATCGGTGGTGGTGAACCCACTGTGCGGCCGGATTTCTGGGAACTGGTCGATTACGCGACCTCGCATCAGGTCGGCGTGAAATTCTCCACCAATGGAGTGCGCATCACTCCCGAGGTCGCGCAGCGGCTCGCCGCCAGCGATTACGTGGACGTACAGATTTCGCTGGACGGTGCCGACGCCGAGGTGAACGACGCCGTGCGCGGGGCGGGTAGCTACGCCACCGCGATACGGGCGCTGGAGAATCTCGCGAATGCCGGATTCCGGGACGCGAAATTGTCCGTGGTGGCGACTCGGCACAATATCGATCAACTCGACCAGTTCAAGGAGATCGCCGACCGGTACGGCGCCACCCTGCGGCTCACCCGGCTCCGGCCCTCGGGCCGCGGTGCCGATGTGTGGGACGAACTGCATCCGCTCCCGGAACAGCAGCGCACGCTCTACGAGTGGCTGGTCCGCAACGGCGACGGCGTACTCACCGGAGATTCGTTCTTCCACCTCTCCGCCTACGGTCAGGCCCTGCCGGGTCTGAACATGTGCGGGGCGGGCCGGGTCGTATGCCTGGTCGATCCGCTGGGCGACGTCTACGCCTGCCCGTTCGCGATCCACGAGAAATTCCATGCCGGGAATGTGGTCACCGACGGCGGTTTCGCCACGGTGTGGCGGGAATCGGAGCTGTTCGGGGAACTGCGGGAGCCCAGTGGTGGTGGCGCCTGTGCCTCGTGCGCGCACTACGACTCCTGCCGCGGTGGTTGTATGGCCGCGAAGTTCTTCACCGGGCTGCCCGCCGACGGTCCCGATCCGGAATGTGTCCAGGGCTACGGGGAAGCGGCACTGGCCGCCACCGGACGGGTGATCCCACGTCCGGCGGTGGACCACTCCCGCAAGACCGCGCCGCGCCGGTCGCGTTCCGGTGGCGGCCCGATCCCGCTGACGCTGCTGCCGCCGTCGCGGCCGCCGGCCCGTGCGTGTGACGAAAGCCCGCTCGTGTGAGAAGTATCCGGAAGACCGTCCGGAGCGTCGATAGCCAGGTCGTTGCTCCGGGCGGTCTTTCATACCGGCGCAACAGTGCCGGTGACCCATTTCATGTCCGCGCCGCCGGTTGTTCCGGCGAATTCTTCCGGTCGAAACACTTTTTCCCGGACTGCTGATGTCTCGTATCGAATCGGCAGTTACCATCCGTGGAATGCGCAATGATCGCCTGCCCGACGGATTCGGGGTGCGGATCGACCCACGGGTACGCGCATACTCGGGGGGTCGAATCCTTATCGGAGGTTCACCTGCCCGGTTGCTGCGCCTTGCCCCGGAAGCCGCCGAAATGATCGGCGACGGCTATCTCGAGGTGAACGGCCCGCAATCGGCGGTGGTAGCCAGACGGCTACTGGATTCGGGAGT
>JABFXT010000809.1 GCA_013361595.1 Nocardia sp.
GTGTGCTCTTCCGATCTGAGCCCCGGCTCGGCGGTGACGGCGAGCTCTTCGTAGGCCGGCACCAGCTCACCGGCCACGGGGTGGTGGAAGCGTTCGGTGCCCGACCCGTGCGTGCGGACATTGTGGGCGCCCCGGAGCCGTCGGAAGGTTTCGCTGCGCGTCGGCTCGCCGACCAGGTCTTGCAGTCCGCGATCGTGCGGGTCCCGGCCCGCCGCGGTGCGCATGATCGCCACACACATCTCGGCGAACAGGTCCCGGACACGCGCCCGCTCCGCCTGGGTGCCGATCGGGCGTGAGCGGCACTGGCACGGCGCCGGACCCGATGTCTTCATGACCCGTCGGGCCCTCTGGGCGGGTGATGACGTCGACTGGGCCGAACCTGGTCGGCGACGTCGAGTACGGGCGGGCGGCAGCCGAGATGCGAACCCCGTGTTCAGCCCTCGGTCCCGTCGGCGATCTTGATCGCCCATTCGGGGCAGGCGTCCTTGGCTGTCAGCACCGCTTCGTGCAGATCCTCGGGGATATCGTCGGATATCGCCTCGGCGTAGCCGTAGTCGTTGAGCGCGAAGACCTCCGAGCACAGGGTGGTGCAGATACCGTGGCCCTTGCAGGAGTCCTCGTCGACGATGACCTTCATATGGGGCCTACCCTTCCGTCCGGTCGAATTCCAGGTGCAGCGCGGTGATCCCGCGCAGGATGAAGGTCGGCAGATACTGGTACCTGCGCGCGTCCGCCGGGCCGTGGGCGCTTTCGTCGATCCGGATATCGGTGGTGCGCTCCAGCAGCCGTTTGAACGCCACCTTCGCCTCGGTGCGGGCCAGCGGAGCGCCCGGGCAGGTGTGGATGCCGCGGCCGAAGGCGATATGGGAGCGGGCGTTCGAACGCTTCGCGTCGAAGACCGTCGGATTCTCGAAGCGCCGCGGGTCGCGGTTGGCGCCGCCATTGGCGAGCATGAGGACGGTGCCCGCCGGGACCTCGACACCGCCGACGGTGCTGGTGGTCTTCGCGAGCCGGAAATCGCCCTTCACCGGGCTCTCCATCCGCAGCATCTCTTCGATGAAGTTGTTGATGCGCTCGGGGTCGCCGCGCAGCCATGCCTGCAGTTCCGGGTCCTCGGCGATCAGTTTCAGCCCGGAGGACAGCAGCCGGACGGTGGTTTCCTGGCCGGCCGAGAAGAGGTTGGCGGCCACCCGGACGACGTCGATCACCTCCGGTCGACCCCCGTCGGGGAAAGTGGCCTCGGCGAGGCTGGTCAGCACGTCACCGCGCGGATTCTCGCGCCGGTCGGCGATATACGCGGAGAACTTCTCGTAGAGGAATTCGATCGGATTGTGTTCCATCGCGTGATCGGAGCTGGTGCTGCCGACCGTCCCGGTGCGATGCGGGTCGCGCTGCAGCGCGTTGAGGAACTCCTCCTGGTCCTCCGGCGGTACGCCGAGCAGATCGGCGATGACGTAGAGGGTGAAAGGACCCGCGAAATCGCGGATGAGTTCGCCCTTTCCGGGGGCCAGATACTCGTCGAGCATCTTATCGGCCAGATCCCACATCGCCTCTTCGTTCTCCTTGAGGCGTTTCGGAGTGATCAGCCGCATGAGCAGCCCGCGGTGCGCGGTATGTGTCGGTGGGTCCAGGGCCGGGAGCTGATCGCTGAACGGCAGCGATTCCCGGTGCTCGGCGATCAGCGCGTCGGCGTCGGAGTTCTCGTCGAGGGGAACCGGAAATCCGGGGAAGGGTCCGGTCACCGAGATACAGGAGGAGAACCGCTCGGCGTCGTTGAGGACTTCCAGGGCCTCGTCGTAGCCGGTCACCATCATGACGTTGTGGTGCTTCTCCCGGGTCACCGGGCACTGTTCGCGCAGCGCATCGAAGTAGGGGTAGGGATCAGCGACCAATTCCTGCCCGAGGAAGAAGTCCAGATCCTCGAAATTTCTCACGTGACGGTTCCCTTCGGTCGGCCGGCACCCACCGCCACGAGCAGCTCCGCCGGTTGACTTTCGCATTTGAGAATATAACTCTCATCTGTGAGTATGAGATTTCCACACGCTGTGCCGTGCGTCAACCGGAGGACCGGCGAACATGACCCTTGATCTCACCGCTGACCAGCGGCTCTTCCAGCAGACTGCCCGGGAATTCCTGGCGGAGACAGTCCCGGTCGCGACAGTACGCGCGCTCGGCGAGGCGGGGACCGGATTCGACGATCAGTGGTGGCGCTCCGCCGCCGAGCTGGGCTGGACCGCGATGCTGGTCACGGAAGACCACGGTGGCGGTACCATATCCGGCCGGCCGATGACCGAATTGGCGTTGATCGCAACGGAACTCGGCCGGACGTGCGCGCCCGGCCCGTTCGTCACCACCAACGCGGTGCTGGCCGGACTGGCGACCGCGGCCGCGGGGCACGCCGAGACGATCACCGGGATCGTGGCGGGTACGGCGATCGCCTCCTGGGCGGTCTACGAGCCGGGACGCGGTCTCGATATCGTCAACGCGCTCGCCGCCGGGGCGGCTCCCGCCGACGGGGAATGGGCGCGTGCGGTCCGGGACGGGGCCGGGTACCGCCTGACCGGCGTGAAGGATCGCGTCGAAGCGGGCGACCGCGCCGATATCCTCCTGGTGACCGCGCAGAGCGCGGACGGGCCGGTACAACTCCTGGTGCCCACCGACGCGCCCGGCGTCACCGTCACCCCGACCTGGACCCTGGACCTCGTCCGGCGCACCGCCCGGATCGACTTCGCCGACGTGGCGGTGCCCTCGGACGCCGTGGTGCACACCGGTCCCGCCGCGGCCTCCGCCGTCCGTGCCCAGTTGCACACCGCCGCCGTGCTGACCGCGGCCGAGACGGTGGGCGCCACCGCCGAGGCGATGGCGGCGACGCTGGGCTGGCTCGCCGACCGCTACACCTTCGGCCGTCCGCTGGCCTCCTATCAGGCGCTCAAACACCGGATGGCCGACAACAAGACCTGGCTCGAGGCCTGCCGCGCGACCGCGGGCGCGGCCGCGGCCGCCTGCGACGACGATCCGGGCACCGCGGCGGAGGCGGTGAGCGTCGCGAAATCGTATGTGGGTGCGAAAGCTCCGGTGATCGGCCAGGACTGTGTGCAACTGCACGGGGGGATCGGGGTCACCTGGGAACACGATCTGCATCTGTACCTGCGGCGGATCGGACTCGGCCGCGCGCTCTACGGCACTCCTGAGGAACACCGCCGCCGGATCACCGACCTCCTCGTCGCCGCGTAGCGCGGCCGATCTCCCCCGGAAGGCAGTACCGCTATGACCACCGAACTGGAACCGGTATCCGAGTTCCGTGACCGCGCCCGGGCCTGGTTGCGCGACAACCTGCCGCCCGCGCCGCCGGATCAGGGGCCGCCCGACAGCAAAGAGGAATGGGACCGGGCCCGGGAATTACAGCGGATGCTCCACGACGGGGGCTTCGCGGGTATCTGCTTCCCGGCGGAATACGGCGGCCTGGGCCTCACACCCGCCCATCAGCAGGCGTTCACCAAAGAGTCCTACGCCTACGAGATGCCGGTCATCCTGAACGTGCCGACGCTGTCCATCTGCGCCGCCACCCTGGCCGATCTCGGCACCGAAGCGCAGAAGCGCGAATATCTGCCCGCGGTACTGCGCGGTGATCTCGTACTCGTGCAGTTGCTGTCCGAACCGAACGGCGGGTCGGATCTGGCCGGGCTCACCACCCGGGCCGAACGCGACGGCGAGCGCTGGATCCTCAACGGTTCCAAGATCTGGAGTTCGGGCGCCTACGCGGCGGACTACGGTCTGTGCCTGGCCCGTACCAACTGGGACGTGCCCAAACACCGCGGGCTCACCATGTTCCTGGTCCCCATCGGGGCTCCCGGTGTCACCGTGCAGCGGATCAAGCAGGTCACCGGATCCACCGAGTTCTGCCAGGAGTTCTTCGACGATGTGGTCCTCGGCGCCGACGCGGTGATCGGTGAGGTCGACAACGGCTGGGAGGCCGCGTCCCGGCTGCTCTACCACGAACGTTCGGCCATCGGCGGCACCTCGCCCTATATCAGTGGTGCCCGCCCGCATCTCGGCGGTGAGGAATCACCGATCCTGGATATCGCCCGCGCCAGCGGACAACTCGACGATATCCGGGTCCGCGAGGATATCGGCGAAGCGCGGGCGATGAAGGTGGTCCGCGATCAGCTCATCGACCACATCACGCGGAGTGTGCTGGCCGGGGAACTGCCGCCGGCCGCCGGATCGATCACCCGGCTGTTCAGCGCCGAGAACTCCTGGCTGCAAACCGATCTGGCCGTGAAGGTCGCGGGTTCGGCCGCCGCCACCCATGCTCCCGGCGACCCCGTCGACACGGCCCGGATCGGCACCGATTTCCTGTTCCGGGCCGCCTGGAGTCTCGCGGGCGGCAGTACCGAGATCGCGCGCAATGTGATCAGCGAACGGGTGCTGGGGATGCCGCGGGAGTACGCCGCCGACCGGGACGTGCCGTTCAACCAGGTCAGACGGGGCCGGTAGGACACCGGATCCCGGCGAATTCGCGGAGGTAGCAATGCGGTTCATCTTCCACTACCCCGAAACCGGCGGCGTGGACGCGGATGTCCTCGACCCCGGGCCGCTGGGGGAGGTCGCACGCACGGCCGAGCAGGCCGGTTTCGCCGGGTTCTCGCTCAGTGAGCATCCGGCACCGGGCGCCCGCTGGCTGCATGCCGGTGGCCATCAGACCCTGGACCCGTTCGTCTCGCTGGGGTACGCGGCGGCGCTGACCCAGCGGATCCGGTTGATCACCTATCTCTCGGTGGCGCCCTACCGGAACCCGATGCTGCTCGCCAAAGCGGCGGCTACGCTGGACAAACTGTCGGGCGGCCGGGCCGTCCTCGGAATCGGCACCGGCTATCTGAAGGGTGAATTCCACGCGTTGGGCGTGGATTTCGAGGAGCGCAACACCCTCTTCGACGAAACTCTCGATGTACTTCCGCTGCACTGGCGAGGTGAGCCGTTCAGCTATACCGGGAAGCATTTCAGTGCGCGCGATGTGCAGGCCCGCCCGATGCCGGTGCAGCAACCCATCCCGATCTGGATCGGCGGTAATTCCGCGTTGAGCCGGCGCCGGGTGGCGCGGGCCGCGCACGGCTGGATCCCGATGTCGGGTGGTGCCGAACTCAGCGGCACCGCCCGCACCCCGCAGCTGGGCACACTCGAGGACCTGGCCCGCAAGATCGCCGATATCCGCTCGGCGGCCGCGGACAGCGGCCGCACCGACCATATCGACCTCGTGTACTCCTACAACCACACCGGACTCACCGGTCCCGGCGTCGATCCGGGCCCGCACCGGGAGGCTTTCGCCGAACTGGCGCGCGCCGGGGTGGACTGGATCACCGTCTCCACCCGGGCCGGTGTGCACGACACGCTCGATCCGGCCGTCACCTTCGATTTCCTGATGTCCTTCGGCGCGGACTACATCGAGTGAGGGAGGCGGACCGAATGGGCTGGTTCGAGGAACGCGGCGATCTGGACGGCCGAGTGGCGGTGGTGACCGGGGGAGCCGGGGGACTGGGCCGGGCGATCGTCACGGATCTGGCCGCCAACGGGGTACGTCCGGCCGTCGTGGATCTCGATCCCGCGGCGACGGCCGGACTGCGGCGGTCGCTGGCGGAACGGAACGTCGACGCGGTCGTTCACGAGGGCGACGCCCGGGACCCGGATGTGCTGGCGGAGTTGTTCGATGCGGCCGATGCCCGGTGGGGTCGGCTCGACATCCTGGTGAATGTGGTCGGCGGCACCTTCCGCGCGCCGTTCATTGATACCCGCCCGACGGGCTGGGACGCACTGTTGCGCACCAACCTGACCCATGTGCTGCACGCCTGCCGGCTGGCCGTCCCCCGGATGCGCGCCGGCGGTCGCGGCGGCAGCATCATCAACATCACGACTATCGAAGCGCATCGTGCCGCACCGGGTTTCGCGGTGTACGCGGCGGCGAAGGCCGCGGTGGAACAGTTCGCCCGCACTCTCGCCGTCGAGGTGGCGCCGGACGGGATCCGGGTCAACAACATCGCCCCTGATTTCGTACCCACCCCGAACCTGGAGCGGATCGGGACCGGCGACAACGCCATGACCGATCCGGACGGGGTCCGGGTGGCGATCCCGATGGGCCGCGCCGGCCATCCGACCGATATCTCGCACTGCGCGGTGTTCCTGGCTTCCGGCCTGTCGTCCTATCTCACCGGCACCACCCTGCATCCCGACGGCGGAACCCGGGCGTCGGCCGGTTGGTTCAACTGGCCGGAGGAGGGCTGGGCCAATCACGCTCCGCTGCGGGTGCTGCGGGCGGGCGAGCAGGCGCAGTAGCGGGGCAGAACTTTCTCCGATGCGCGCTGCTGGACCCGCAGCGGTTCGCGCCCGGATCGTCGCGCTCTGACCCGGGTCAGTCGGTCCCGGGGCCGTCCGGTGTGCCGCCGCGAGGCTGTGCGGTGAGGATGCGCAGGGCGTTCAGGAAACCACGGCGGTCGGCGGCGGGGAGCTGTGCCAGTACCTGTTCGGCCTCCCGGGCCTGGATCTCGGCCTGTACCGCGGTCGCGATCCGCCGGCCCGCCGGCGTCAAGCCCAGCAGCCGGGCCCGCCGGTCGGCGGGATCGGGTGTGCGCTCGATGAGGCCGCGGTCCTGCAGGTCGTCGAGTACGGCGATGATCCGGGTCTTGTCCGCGCCGATCTCCTGGGCCAGAACACCCTGACCGCGGGCGGTGCCCCGGCTCAGCGCGATCAGCACCGTGTAGGCCCACATGGTCAGCCCGTGGGCTTCGAGGATCGGGCGTTCCAGGGCGATGAGGGTGCGGGTCAGCGGCGCGAGCATCGCCGCGAGATCCCGACGGTCCGTGGTTCCCATAGGTCAGAACCTACCCACTTCCAATTGATAGGCATTGACATACGATAAGCGCATGTCTACTATTTCGGAGATGACTCCAGATCTCGTAGAACTCGACCGCAGGGCGGTACTCGCCACGGTGACCACCGCCGAACTCGTGACTCCCGAACGACTCGGGCTCCCCACCCCGTGTGCGGGCTGGCCGGTGGGTAACCTGCTGGCGCATATGGCGGCACAGCACCGCGGATTCGCCGCCGCCGCCCGGGGCGAAGGTGCCGATCTCGAACAGTGGCGGGAGCGGCCCCCCGGACCGCACACCCCGGCGGAATACGTGGATTCCGCGAAGGAGGTGGTGCGGGCGTTCGCCGCTCCCGAAATCGCCGAACGCACGTTCGCCCTGCCGGAGTTCGGCCCGGGGGTGACCGTGCCCGGGCACCGGGCGCTCGGGTTCCACCTCGTCGACTACATCGTCCACGGCTGGGATCTCGCGCGGGCTCTCGGCGTCGGCTATGAATTGGACCCCGAGGCC
>JABFXT010000733.1 GCA_013361595.1 Nocardia sp.
TATACAGACCGCTTCCGGCAACTCGTCGTTACCGCGGACGACCCGCTCGGCGGCCTCGCCGAACTCATCGCCGACTCCGCCGGGCCCGGACGCGAGCGCGCGCTCGCCGAGCGCGAGCTGTCGACCCTCGCGGCCCGCCGACCGGCCTTGCGACCGGTGGCGCGACGCTGGCGCGACAACGTCGCCGAACTCGCCCGAACACAAACCGACGACCCCGAGGCGATCGAGGCCTTCGTCGCGCTGTCCGATGGTCTGTGCACCGCCATCCTCCTCGACGAGCGTGCGGCCGACCCCGGCCACATTCGGGCGGTTCTCGGCAGCGCGCTGTTACGAGGCAACCACTAGATATCGTCGCGGCGTTCGGTACGGTCCACCCGTTCGTTCACCAGGCGATCGTCGTCGGCGGGCGGTTCCGGATCGAGCCATTCCGCGGCCCGGCCGGATCGGTTGCCGCGCAGTGTGCCCTGCAGTTCGTGGGCCATCTGATCGTCGCGGGCCGGACCGTGCTTACTGCTTCCTCGTTCCATCTCGTCCTCCTGGGTCGATTCGGGGGCCGGTCACGCGTAGCGCAGCAGCGCGCCGACACCTTCGCTGGGTGCGGTCTCCGCGCCGACCGGGGTGACCGTGCCGCCGCGGACGAGCGCGGCCACGGGCAATGCCTCGTCCGCGCGGCAGGTGGTGTCGGTGACCGCACTCGGCGCGCCGAGGGCATCCGGATCGCGTACCGGCTCGGGATTTAGGCGCACGGTGCGATCACCGAGCGCGGCGGAATTGATCAGCAGGTTCTCGGCATTGGATGCGAGCAGTGCCGAAACCGTCGCGGACAATCCGGTGACGGCCAGGCCTTCGTCGCGGCCGTAGGCCTTGTCGAAACGGGCCACTGCCGCCGCGCGGTGCTCTTCGGCCCGTTCGGTGAGGAGTTCGCGGACCGCGTCGTCGAGCTCGCGCTCGCCGGAGCCCGCCGCCCGGCTCCCGGACTCGACCTCCACCACTCGTGCTCCGGTGGAGCCCAGTGCCCGGTGCACCGCCGACCGGGCGCCGACCTCGCCGGCCAATACGATCACCTCCGCGCGAATCGACCGGGCGAGGCGGGTGAGTTCCGCGGCCACTTCGTCAGCATTGCGGCGGACCACCTCCTCCGCCCGTCGCCGCATCGAACCGTGCGACCAGCCGCCGCCGTGGCGCACCTTGTGCACGGGATGCCCGGTACCCTCCACGGATTCGCCGACCACCGTGCCGTGCTCGTCGACTCCGTACATATCGGAGCCGACGCTGTCCACCACCGCCACCGCGTGCGGTACCTCGCCCGCGCCCTGCTCGAGCAGCGGCAGCAGGTACGGCAGCGGCGATACACGGACGATCTCCGGTTGCGGCGGCGAAGGTAGTCGCCTGTCCACCAGCACCGACTCGGCGTCGGCGATGAGGACCCGGCCGGTTCGCCCGGGTTCGGGCGGATCACCCATGACCGACGCGCCCAGCACCGTGATCATCCGTTCCGAAGCGCCCGCGGCGGCGAGTCGTTCGGCGAGCGCCCGCCAGCGCAGGGCGCGCTGCTGTTCGGCATCCTCGGTGTCGTGTTCGGCGTCGATGTACAGCGAGGCGAACGGACCCGGTCGTTGCGCTACTTCTCTGATACTCATGCCATTCACGGCAGGCGCCATACCCGGGCGCGGGCGATCGAATCGGAATCCGGCGAATTCGTCACCGGCGGTGGCCGGTGTGGCCGGGGCCGGATCGCCGGGCCCGCGTCGGTCAGGCCGGTTGCGGGGTCAGTTTGCGCAGCGGCTCGTCCAGTTCCGCGCGATAGAAATCCAGGAACCCGTCCGGATCGGGACCGGCGTTCTGCATCACCAGATGATCGAATCCGGCGTCCACGAAAGGCTGAGCCACCTCGAGGTAGCGCTGCGGGTCCGGTCCGCAGGCGAACTTCTCCAGCATGTCCTCCTCCCGTACCGTCGCGGAGGCGGCCGCGAAATTCACCGGGTTCGGTAGTTCGCTCATGACCTTCCAGCCGGTCAACGCCCAGCGTGTGGTGTCGCGGGCGGCGCGGGCGGCGGTGGACGCGTCCGGGGCCCACGCCATCGGTACCTCGGCGTACCGCGGGCCGCTGCCCCCGGCGGCCTCGTAGCGGGACACCAGTTCCGGCTTCGCCTCGGTGGCGAAGAGCCCGTCGCCCAGTTCCGCGGCGATATCGGCGGCATTGCCGCCACCTGCGGCCACCGCGATCACCGGCGGCTCGTCGGGTAGGTCGAAGACGCGGGCATCGGACAGTTTCAGATACCGGCCGTCGTAGGACCGGTAGCCGCCGCGCCACAGCAGCCGGATGATCTCCAGCGCCTCCCGCAGCAACTGATGACGTCCGGCGACATCGGCCGGGAATCCGTCGCCGACAATATGTTCGTTGAGGCGTTCGCCGGAACCCACGCCCAGGGTGAAACGGCCGTCCGAGAGCAGCGCGAGGGTGGCGGCCGCCTGCGCGATGATCGCGGGGTGATATCGCACGGTCGGGCAGGTGACACCGGTGGCGATCCCGATCCGGTCGGTCTCGGCGGCGACGGCGCCGAGTACGGACCAGACGAAGGGGGAGTGGCCCTGATTGTCCAGCCACGGGTGGAAATGGTCGCTCATCTCGACGAAATCGAATCCCGCGGCCTCGGCGCGGACGGCCTGCCGGACCAGTTCGGCGGGGCCGAATCCTTCGGCGGCGAGTTTGTAGCCGATCTCCATGGTTCCTCCGAACGCTGTAGTCGTCGACGGGCACCGTGATTCCGGCGCGCGGATAGCGCGGTACCGGATGGACGCGCGGTACCCGGATGGTCGGGCCGGAAACCGGGCGACCGCAGTCAGCGAGCTGTTCCCGGGTGGATTCCGCCGGGCGTCCGGGTCACGGTCGCGCCGATCGCCGTGGCGATTCCGGCGAACGCGACCGCGTCACGGATCGCGGCACCGCCGGGATCATTGTTGAAGTAGACGAATACGTCGGCGTCGTCCGGCCAGGTCCGGGTCAGCCGCTCGGCCCAGCCGCGCAACGCGCGGGTGCCGTACCGGGGCGCGGGTCGTGCGCGGCCGCGGTGCAGGCGCAGGTAGCCCCAGTCGGTGGTCCGCCAACGCGGTGTCACCGGGCGCGATCCGGCATCGGCCCAGCAGAGCGCGGCCCGGTTCTGCTCGAGCACCGCGTGGATACGCGGTGACCACCACGATTCGTGCCGGGGCTCCACCGCGACCCGGATACCGGCGGGGAAACAGCGCAGACAGGTGTCGAGCAGGCCCGGATCGGCCCGCAGCGTGCCGGGTAGTTGCAGGAGAATCGGGCCGAGGCGTCCGCCCAGGCCTTCGGCGTGCCGCAGCAGCCGCGCCACGGGCTCCGCCGGATCGCGCAGACGCAACATATGCGTCAGGAAACGACTGGCCTTGACGGCGAGGACGAAATCGTCGGGAGTTCGCTCCCGCCAGGCCGCGAAGGTCTCCCGCGCCGGCAGCCGGTAGAAGGCGTTGTTGTTCTCGACGGTCGCGAAATTCGTGGCATAGTGCTCGAGCCACAACCGTTGCGGGCATCCGTCCGGGTAGAGGACGCCGCGCCAGTCCCGGTACTGCCAACCCGAGGTGCCGATACGCAGTGTCATCGCCGGACCACCGCTTCCCTGAGCGCCCTCGTAGCGGTTGCCCGGCGGTCCGTCTCGATCCGGGCGCGTCCCGGACCTCTGCGATCCGCTGCCGGTAGGCCGTGGTCGACTGCCATACCGGACGGCTACCCCGGACGCTCTCACCCATACCCGCTGCCCGGCAGTACGCACGACGGTCCCGGCGGTCCGTCGTCACGGCGCGGGCCGCCGCAGCCAATCGCGCAGTGCCGCGGTGACCTCGCCGGGTCGCTGTTCCATCAGGAAATGATCGGCGTCCACGCACACCAGCTCCGCGTTCGGGATGTGCCGGGCCAGCTCCTCGGCGGTGGTCATCGGGATGGCGGGATCCCGGGTCCCCCAGATGATGGTGGTGGGGCATTCGATCGCACCCAGCCGCGCGCGCAACGCCGGGCGTACCCGCACCTCGTAGCCGGACCAGAAATGCGCGTACCAGCGCCGGCCCGCCGGGGTCCGGAGCGGGCCGAGATCCTGTTCCAGCCGCTCCGGTGTGAACGTTCCGTCGCGCAGGTACCGGCGCAGGCCCCACCGGTGCACGACATGGACCGGTGGCATCGCGATCAGGCGGCGGCCGATCCGGCGCCGGGCGGCGACGGTGAACGCGCCGAACAGCAAGGCATACGGTGCGACGAAAGTGCCGTGCGCCCGAGAGTTGAGCAGGGCCAGCCGCCGGACCCGGTCGGGACGGCGCTGGGCGAAGCCCAGCCCGAGGAAGCCGCCGTAATCGTGGCAGGCCAGATCGACCCGGTCGAGTCCGAGAGCGTCGAGCATGCGCGCGATCCGGTCGACCTCGCTGTCGTAGTCGCAGGACAGCGCGGTATCGCGGGCCGAATCGCCCCAGCCGAGCCAGTCCGGTGCGATCACCCGCCGGTTCTCGGCGAGCGGCCCGATCTGGTGTCGCCAGGCCAGATGGGATTGCGGCCAGCCGTGCAACAGGACCAGCGGATCCCCGGCCCCTGCCGTGGCGTAGCACAATCGCGCTCCGTCCACGATGGTCTCGGACAACGCCGGGGGCCGGCTCGCGCCGGGGTCGATTCGATCGGTGGTCATCGCTGCCTCCTGGGAGTGGTCCGCGGTGGGTATCGCATTCGAACCGCTGGTCGATCACGCCGGTATCGTCGCGCGTATGACCCTGTCGGCACTTCCGGAAACGTGCGCCGCGCCCGGGTCTACGGCGCGCCTGTGGGTGCGGCTGGGGCATGCCGTCTATCTCGGTCCCGGGCTGGGCCTGGCCCCGCATTCCACCGCGATCCCTTCGCTGGGGCTGGGGGTGGACGCGCCGTTCCGGGTGCGCGCCGGTGAATCGGTGGACGTCACGGCCCGTAGTTTCCTGTTCCGCGCGCGGGTGGTCCACCATCTGGTGGAGACCGACGGGCGGATGCTGTTCTGCTTCTTCGATCCCACCAGCGCCCGGATGACCAGGTGCCTGGGGGGTATGACCGCCGAGGCCGGCGGTTGTCCCTACGCGCACCGGCACGAGGCCGAACTCGCCGCACTGTGCCGCGCTCCCGATCCGGATATCGAACGGATCCTGGCGCTGGCCAGCGTGCCGTTACCGGCGATCCACGACGCGCGGATAGCCGCCGCGGCGGCGGATATCCGCGCCGACCCCGCGCATCCCCACCGGGCCGCCACCTGTGCGGCCGGTGTGGGCTTGTCGACCTCGTATTTCCTGCGCACCTTCGCCGCGCAGACCGGGACCAGTTTCCGCCGCTATGTCCAATGGGCGCGGATGGTACGTATCGCGCGGTCGCACGCGGCGGGTCACGATATGACCCGGGCGGCGGCGGATGCGGGTTTCGCCTCACCGTCGCATTTCAGCGATACTTTCCGGGCGATGTTCGGGCTCACGCCCACTGCCTTCGTCCGGATCGGCGGCGCGCTCTCGGTGATCGAGCGGTGAGGCGGGCGCCCCCTGTCGGCGGTCCGGTGGCGTGGGTATATTCGGCTCCGGCAACTAGTTGCTTGTGCTAATCAACTCTGAGTGGTGAAAAGGTGATGCTCATGTCCGGTTTGACCGGCCGCATCCACGGCGCCGACGGCTGGCCCGTACCCGAAGCGGTGCTGACCGTGACGGATATGCGCGGTCGGCAGATCTGCCGCGCGATAGCCGACGAGAACGGAGCGGTGTCCACCGAGCCGGTGCGTCCGGGCGTGCACACGGCGGTGATCACCGCCGCCGGCTACCAGCCCGCGGCGCGGGCGGTGCAGATCTCGTCCTCGGGATCGGGGATGCTGGGGGATATCGCGCTGGCGCCTGTCGTCGATGCCGTCGCGCTGCCGCCGGCCGGTCCGTGGACCATCGATCCGGTGCACTCTTCGGTGATCGCCACCGCGCGCCATCTGGGCATCTCCAGTATCAAGGCGCGATTCGCCGAGGTGAGCGGCCGGCTCGATATCGCCGACCGCTTCGAGCAGACCTCCGGCTACGCCGAGATCAAGGCGGCCACCATCGATACCGGTATCGATATGCGCGACACCCACCTGCGGTCCAGCGATTTCCTCGACGTCGAGAACTACCCGCTGATCTCGTTCGTCAGCAATGGATTCAGCCGCACCGGCGGCGACACCTGGGTGATGTCGGGCGAGTTGTCGCTGCACGGACAGCGCCGCCCGGTCGATCTCGCGCTGACCTACGGCGGGTTCGGCCCGGACCCCTGGGGCGGGGTGCGTGCCGCGTTCCACGCCGAGACCACTCTGCGGCGTGACGATTTCGCCATCGACTACAACGCGGTGGTGCGTGCCGGCGTCGCGGCGATCGGGACCACCGTCAAGATCGACCTGGATATCCAGGTCGTGCAGGGAGATCAGCTCCCCGAATCCGGGTAGCGGGACCGACCGCGGTAGCCGGCCTCCTCCCGGGCTCGCCGGCTACCGGGTCGCGCTGGTCCGGCGGTAGCCGTCGGTGATCGCGCGCAGTTCCGCTTCGCTCAGCACGTCCTGGATGCGATCGAAACCCGTCGGTGCCCGTTCCGCGACGAGGCGCAGGGTCCGGTCCATCGGAATATCCCGGTTGGCCAGTACGACGGTATTGGCCGATTCGCGGCGCGCCGATTCGTAGGCTGCCAGGCCGGCGACCGGATCGCCGGTGCCGGCCAATCCGGCGGCCACCGCCCGGGCGTCGAGAATCGCCTGGGAACCGCCGTTGGAACCCACCGGGTACATCGGGTGCGCGGCGTCGCCCAACAGGGTGATCCGGCCGAAACTCCAGCGCGGCAGCGGATCCCGGTCGACCATCGGATACTCCAGCAGCGGCTCGCTGCCGGCCAGCAGGGCCGCGACGTCCAGGCCCGCGATTCGCCAGTCGCGGTAGTGCGGCGCGACATCGTCGAGCCGTCCGGTTCGCGTCCACTCGGCTTCGCCCTGCTCGTCCCGCGGTGTCCGCACTTCCGCGACCCAATTGACGAGAACGTCGCCGGTCGCGGCGGTGGTGTGTGGATAGGCGACGAGCTTCGCGGCGTGATTGCTACCGGCCATCAGCATCGACGTTCCGCTGAGGAACGCCGGCGCGCCGGCGACCCCGCGCCACATCCGGATTCCGTTCCAGCGCGGCGGGCCCTCGCCCGGATACAGGTGCGCCCGGACTCCGGAATGCAGTCCGTCGGCGCCGATCACCACATCCGCGTCCAGTTCCACGGTGGTACCGGCCGCGCGGTCCTGCACGGTCACCCGAACTCCCCGGTCCTCCTGCACCGCGGCGGCGAACCGGTGGCCGGTCCGTATCG
>JABFXT010000238.1 GCA_013361595.1 Nocardia sp.
TCGGTGAAGTGGAAGCGACGGCCGCCGGGGAAGTCGAAGGGACCTTCGGTCACCGTGCCGCCCGCCGCTCCGACCGCGCGGAGGGTCGTGTCGAGGTCCTCGGAGTAGAGCAGGACCAGCGGGCCGCCGCTGGGGACTTCGTCGGTCGTCGTGGCCAGACCGCCCGCTTCGCCTTCCGAGCCGTCGAAGCGGCGGATACCGGAGTAGGCGGGACCGTAGTCGTTGAATTCCCAGCCGAAGGCCGATCGGTAGAAGCGTCGGGCGGCGTCCTGGTCGGTGACCGCGAGTTCGATGTAGTCGATGCCGTGATGGGTGTGCGCGCTGGTCTCGGACATGGGCGTACCTCTCGTTCGCTGTGGTCGTGCGGGGTGACGGACGGGCTTCGCCGTAGCCGCGCCCACCGAGGGGAGTATGCCCGCCGGATCCGACAGAAAACCGGACCCCGAGGACCGGGGGCTTCGCGCCGCGGGACGGTCGCTACGCTCGTGGCGTGCTGCTTTCCGATCGTGACATCCGGGCGGAGTTCGCCGCCGGACGGTTCGGGCTCGAACCGTTCGAGGACAACCTGGTCCAGCCGTCCAGTATCGATGTGCGGCTGGATCGGATGTTCCGGGTCTTCAACAACACTCGCTACACCCATATCGACCCGGCGCAGCGTCAGGACGAGCTCACGAGCCTGGTAGAGCCCGCCGACGGGGAGCCGTTCGTGCTGCACCCCGGTGAATTCGTGCTCGGGTCCACGCTGGAGGTGTGCACCCTGCCCGACGATCTGGCCGGCCGGCTGGAGGGTAAATCGAGTCTCGGGCGGCTGGGGCTGCTCACTCATTCGACGGCCGGGTTCATCGACCCCGGGTTCAGCGGTCACATCACCCTGGAACTGTCGAACGTGGCGAATCTGCCGATCACGTTGTGGCCGGGGATGAAGATCGGGCAGCTGTGCCTTTTCCGGCTGACCAGTCCGGCGGAGAATCCGTACGGCAGCGCGGGCACCGGATCGAAGTACCAGGGGCAGCGCGGGCCCACACCGTCGCGGGCGTATCTGAACTTCCCGGCGTCGAGCTGAGGAACGACCCCGGCGGCGCGCACCGTCGCTGCCGGGTCGTGGCACGCTGACACCACCGGGTTGCCGATCGCGGCCTACGCGTCGCCGGTGGTGTGTGGGCCGAGTACGAGATCGGCGGTCCGGTTCAGCACTTCGCCGCGATCGATGCCGTCGCGGGGGTCGGCGGCCAGGAAGTGCATGCCGATCCGGGCGCAGAAGGCGAGGAGGCTGCGGGCCTCCACCTCGACGGGGTCGGCGAAGTAGGCCCCGATCATCTCGCGCAGTAGTGCCATGCGCTGGTTGTCGACCCGGCGCAGCCGGGCGGCGACCTCGTCGTCGCGCCGGGCCCAGTCGCGGATCGCGAGGTCGATGGGCAGCAGTTCGGGGGACAGGGTGAGCGCGCCGGCCCGCTGGATCTTGGTCCGTGCGTCGCCGCCTTCGCGTGTGATGTCGTCGAGGACGTCGTCGATACTGCGTCGCTCCCAGGTGTCGAGCATCGCCTCGAGCAGGGCGTTGCGGTCGGCGAAGTATCCGTAGAACCCGCCCTTGGTCACGCCGAGCGATTTCGCGAGGGCCTCCACGCGGACCGCGTCGGGCCCGCCGCGGGCCAGGGCGCGCAACCCCTCGTCGATCCAGCCGGCGGTCGTCGTGCGCACGGCACCCATGTGTCTCCCTTCACAGCCCGAGATCTATACGCCACCGTATATTCGCGCTAGCGTCTTATATACGCCAGCGTATAACAGAAGGTGGGTGCCAGAGATGACCGAGAATTCCGAAATTCCCCCGACGTCCGGCGACGCGGTCCGGGTCGCCTTCCGGCAGCAGCGCATCGACGAATCGATCCGGATGCACAGCGGACTACCGGCATACGACTACGCCGACCAGTTCACGATCGTCACGCGACCCGGTACCTCCGCCACACCCGAACAGTGGGCGTACACCGCCCTCGGGGAGGTGGCCGGTACCCGGGGGCAATTCGTCTGGCGGTTCGTGCTGGGTCTGCGGTTGAAACGCCGATCGGCGGCCGGGCAGATCGCCGGATGGCCGATCGTCCATCGCGGGGCCACCTGGATCACCCTGGGGGCGCGATCCTGGCTGCTCGACGGGCGCCTGGTACTCGAACTCACCGGCGAGACGGCCTCCGTGGCAACCTTTCTCGGCTATCGGAGCGGCCTGGGTCGGCGGGTCTGGGCGGCGGTGTCCCCCGGGCACCGCCGTTTCGCGCCGGTACTGCTGACCGAAGCGGCACGGATCCTGTCGGCCCGGTCCTGATACGACCACCGCCGGCGTATCCGGCCCGGGCTCGACACCGGGCCGGGGCCGTTGTGCGACCGCGGTATCGGATCCCCCATGGCAGTCCGGGCGGGCTACGTTCGGCGGACCCGGTCGCCGGACGTAGCCCCATCCCCGGTCATTCCGCGGCGCCGCCGGCCAGAAGCGCCGCGTTGATCACCGAGGACAGCGGCGGCAGCAAGCCGTCCCGTTCCGGTGGTATCACCCAGTTGCAGCCCTCGCGGTTCCAGCGGCCCAGGCCGGTGGGCAACATGACCGCGCTGCCCACACCCGGGATATCGATATCGATGCGCTGCAACATCTCGACCACTTCCGGATCCGGCCGCCGGTCCGGGTACGCCAGGAAACTCCAGCGGATCTGACGGGCCAGCATGGGAACCCGGATCTCCCGTGAATCCAGGAGATCGCGGACGGCCTTCGCACGTTCGGTGGGTAGATGGACGACACAGGCCCGGCTGGTGATGGGCAACATCACGAAGCCGCCGCGTTCGGTGGCCGGTAACCCGAATTCGTGACGATAGTAAGCGGCCCAGTCGTCGACCGTTCTGAGCTTTTCCACGTTCACGGTGAATCCCCTTGCCTCCTGCTGCCGAGCCTCCCTGGCGTATCGAGCCACGGCCCTGTGCCGGTCTCGCCGACCTGTCTTTCCAGGATCGCGCCCGGGCGGCGAGTCGGGAACGCCTACACGCTCGCGTTCCACTGCCCTTGCGCTGCCATTCGCAGCAGTGGCGAATTTCCCTGTGGTTGCAGTCACATTCGGCTCGTACCCTGGAAAGGGAAATCGTTCGGAAAGGGTGACAACGTGGTCGGCCAGTGGTCTGGAAGGGAGGCCCGGGCGCTTCGCGAGGCCAAGCGGATGAGTATCCGGGAGTTCGCGGCACATCTGGGTGTGCACGAACGACTGGTGTCCAAATGGGAGGCCGGGGGCGACCGGGTGCATCCGCGTCCGGTCAACCAGGCTGCCCTGGATACCTGTCTCGCCAGGTCCGACGATATCGAACGCACTCGGTTCGCGGCGTTGACCGACCCCGGACCCGTGCCCGGCCCGCGCCCGGACGCCGGCCGGTTCGCCGCGCCCAGCGGATATTCCAATGACGCCGAACTCCTGGCCCTCATCGATACCGGTGCGGCCCGCGGGGAGGGGCTGGCGGCGATTTCGGAGAGGGATCTGATCATGGCGGCAGCGCACGAAGCGAGCGAACACGCGGGGCGGGCCGAAGGTTCGAATATCGGCCCGAGCACGCTGGATCAGCTCGACGCCGATGTCACCCGGATCGCAAACGACTACGTACACACACCGCCGATGCCGATGATGGTGGAGATGCTGCGGGTACGGCGCCGGGTGTACCGGTTGCTGGAAGGCCATCAGCGTCCGTCGGATACCAGCCATCTATACCTGCTGGCGGGTTCGTTGTCGGGTCTGCTCGCCAATGCCAGCACCGATCTCGGCTATCTCGATGCCGCCGGGGAACAGATCCGGGCCGCCTGGTCATACGCGGAGATCAGCGGCCACTACGGGTTACGGGCCTGGGCGCGCGGGATGCACGCCCTCATCGAATACTGGTCCGAACGTCCCCATCGGGCCCTGCAACTGGCGCAGAACGGCCAGCAGTACGCCGATTCGGCCACCGCCGCGGTACGCCTGCACAATATCGAGGCCCGTATCTGGTCCAAGATCGGCAGCACCGCCGATACCGAGCGGTGCATCGGCCGCGCGGCCGGTGTGACGGGCGGTGCCGACAGCCTGCACGACGAGGTGGGCGGCGTTTTCGGCTTCTCCGACGCCAAGGCCAGCTATTACGCGGGCGCGACCTACATCCATCTCGGGCTCGCCGAACCCGCGCTGTCGGCCACCGAACGAACGATCGAGCTCTACCGCACCGGCCCGGCCCGGCAGCGGTCCTACGGGGCCGAATCCCTGGCGCGGGTCGATTCGGCCGCCGCGCATCTGATCAACGGCAGCCTCGACGGGGCCGCCGAGGCGCTGATGCCGGTCCTCGCCCTCGACGAGGACAAGCGGATCGCGCAATTGGAAGAACGGCTCACCGGTCTGCGCCGCCGGATCTGTGCCCCGGCCTTCCAGGGGGTCGCCGAAGCCCGGGCACTGGATGAGCGGATCGAGGAGTTCTGCGGATCGACCGCGACCCGCAGCCTGCCGCCGGGCACCGGATAGCCCGGCCGCTACTCCCGGGTGGGGGGTTCATCGGCCGCCGGCAGGACCGCCCCGAAACCGCCGGCACCGTATTCGCTCCGCGGATCCGGGGTCATGAAGACCAGATCGTGCACCGCACCCCTCACCCGGTGTACGAACCCGCCCGCGAGATCGCGGGCCCGGTGCAGCCGTTGCGTCACCGGCTCCCCGGCCGTATCCGCGATGATCACACCGGTGCCGCACAGGGCGAACAGCACCGCCGAGACCGTGGCCAGGGCGATCGTGCGCTTACGGCGTCTACGGCGGGCGGCCGGTGGCCGGGCCGTGTTCGGCAGCCGGAGCGTGACCGCCGGCGCGCGCGCACCGGCCAGTGCGGCGGTCGCGGCCGCGGCCAGTTCGGCGCAGTCGCCGAACCGCTGGGCGGGGTCCTTGGCCATGGCGCGGGCGATCACCGCGTCGAATGCTTCGGGCAGATCGCCGCGGTGCCGGCTCGGGGCCGGAACCGGAGCATTGAGGTGACTGTGGATGAGCTGGGCAGAGGTCGTTCCCGAATACGGGTGGGAACCGGTGAGCAGATGGTGCAGTGTTCCACCGAGGGCGTAGATATCGGCGCGATGATCGATCGCGGCGTCGGTGAACTGTTCGGGGGCCGCGTAGCGCAGGCTCGCGAAAACCTCGCCGGTCCGGGTCAGCCCGACCGATTCGTCGAGTGATTTCGCGATACCGAAGTCGGCGAGCAGCACATGCTCGGGCGTACTCCGGGTCAGCAGGATATTGGCCGGTTTCACATCCCGGTGCAGGATGCCGCGCCGGTGGGCGTGGTCCAGCGCGGCGGCGGTGGCCTCGATGATCCGCACGGCCCGCTCCGGCGTCGGTGGCCCGGCCCGCAGCAGCTCACCGGCGTCGGTACCGTCGACGTACTCCATCGCGATCCCCAGCCGTCCGTCCTGCTCGCCACGTGCGTGGACCGCCACGATATTCGGGTGCGCGAGGCGGGCCGCGGTATCGGCCTCGCGCCGGAAACGCGCCGCGACCTCGGGATCGGCGGTCCGGGCGCGGTCGAGGAGTTTGAGGGCCACGGGCCGGGGTAGATCCCGGTCCGCCGCGAGGTAGACCTCGCCCATCCCACCGACCCCGAGCAGGCGTTCGATCCGATACCCGGCGAAAACCTCGCCGCTGCCCAGCGACTGCCCCACCTGGCTCTCCTCTGCCTCCCGTTGAGCGGTAACGGTACTGCACCGGGCCGGGGCGGGCCGGATATCCGCTTGCCCCTGGTGGCACCATGGACCGGGTGAGTACTGGCCATTCGCACCCCGCGCCCCGGATTCTGGAGCAGTCCAAGAAGCTGCAGAATGTCGTCTACGAGATCCGTGGGCCGGTACACGCACATGCGGCACGGCTCGAATCCGAGGGCCACCGGATCCTGAAACTCAATATCGGTAATCCCGCGCCGTTCGGGTTCGAGGCCCCCGATGTGATCATGCGGGATATGATCGCCGCCCTGCCGACGGCGCAGGGGTACTCCGAATCCAAGGGCATACTGCCCGCACGCCGCGCGATCGTCACCCGCTACGAACTGGTGCCGGGATTCCCGGAGCTCGACGTCGACGATGTGTACCTCGGTAACGGGGTGTCCGAGCTGATCACCATCACCATGCAGGCGCTGCTGGACAACGGCGACGAGGTGCTGATCCCGGCCCCCGACTACCCGTTGTGGACCGCGATGACCAGCCTCGCCGGCGGTACCCCGGTGCACTATCTGTGCGACGAGGCCAGCGGCTGGCAGCCCGATATCGCCGATATCGAATCGAAGATCACCGATCGGACCAAGGCGCTGTTGGTGATCAACCCGAACAATCCGACCGGTGCCGTGTATTCGGCCGAGGTACTGCAGCAGCTGGTGCACATCGCCCGCAAACATCGGTTGCTGCTGCTCGCCGACGAGATCTACGACAAGATCCTCTACGACGATGCCAAACATATTTCCCTGGCGACTCTGGCGCCCGATCTGCTCTGCCTCACCTTCAACGGTCTGTCCAAGGCCTACCGGGTGGCCGGGTATCGATCCGGCTGGCTGGCCATCACCGGTCCGAAGGAGCACGCGGCCGGGTTCCTCGAGGGCGTCGATCTGCTGGCGTCGTCCCGGTTGTGCCCGAACGTGCCCGCGCAGCACGCCATTCAGGTGGCGCTCGGCGGCTATCAGAGCGTCGAGGATCTGATCCTGCCCGGCGGGCGCCTGCTGGAACAGCGGGACGTGGCGTGGGAGAGGTTGAATGCGATCCCCGGCGTTTCGTGCGTGAAACCCAAAGGCGCGCTGTATGCGTTCCCGCGGCTGGATCCCGAAATCCACGAGATCCACGACGACGAGAAGCTGGTGCAGGACCTGCTGTTGCAGGAGAAGATCCTGATGGTGCAGGGGACCGGTTTCAACTGGCCGCACCACGACCATCTGCGCATCGTGTTTCTGCCCTGGGCGCGCGATCTCGCTGTTGCCATAGAACGTTTCGGCAATTTCCTCGCGAGTTACCGGCAGTAGCGGGGCGGTAACTCCCGGACCGAAACAGACTCCTCATCCGGATTAAGCCCAATTTTCTGAACCCTCTGGCACAAAAGAGGATCCTGTGTGTACAGTGGTCCTCGGCACTCAAAGTGCCCGGCCAGGTTGTCTACCCCCCCTGGGCAACCTGGTCCTCGGGTTAGGCCGCCTACCCCCCTGGGCCGCCTGCCCGCGGGCGGCGGAGACATCCCCCTGCTCTCCGCCGCCCCTTCCCGAGTTCCTCGCAAATTCAGCGTAATCGCAGCGTAGGCCCCATCTGCCGATCGCATGGGCCACCGGCGAATCCTCTAGGCTGACCGGGGTG
>JABFXT010000789.1 GCA_013361595.1 Nocardia sp.
CTGGCCGTCCCGGCCGCCGCCCCGTGGATGAAGATCAGCGAGGCGGTCGATTATCTGCGGTCGGTGGCGCCGCGGCTGGCTTTCCCCATCCATTACGGGATCATCGCCGAACCGGCGTGGGGCGTGTATTTCAGCCGCCTCGACGAGATGCGCAAGGCCGATACCGAATTCACGATCCTGCGGCCGGAGAACGACGCCGAACTCTGAGCGCCGGGTCAGCGGGTGTAGGTCGACAGGAACAGCGCCTCGGCGAGCGCCAGGTGTTCGATCTCGCTCGGGTCGACGCTTTCGTTCGGTGCGTGGATCAGGCAGCGCGGTTCCTCGACGCCGAGCAGCATGATCTCGGCGTCGGGATAGGTGTCGGCGAAGACATTGCAGAGCGGGATCGAACCGCCCTGCCCCTGCGTGGTCGCGGGCCGGCCGTAGGACGCGGCCAGCGCGGCCTCCATCGCGGTGCGAGCGGGACCACCGCGACCGGACCGGAACGCCGCCCCGGTCCCCTCCGGTTCCACGGTGAGCTTCGCCTGCCAGGGCGTGTGTGCTTCCAGGTGGGACAGCAGTGCCCGGTAGGCGGTGCCGGGGTCGGTTCCGGGTGGGATCCGCAGGTTGAGGCGGGCCCGGGCCCGGGGTTGGACCGCGGCCGAGGAACCGACGACATCGGGGGCGTCGATTCCGAGCACCGTCAGCGCCGGCCGGGCCCACAACATATCGGCGACCGTCCCGTCGCCCAGCAGGCCGACACCGTCGAGCACGCCGGCGTCGGTCCGGAACTGTTCGGCCGGATACTGCACACCGGGCCAGGTCCCGGCACCTGTCAGACCGTCCACCGTCGTGTTCCCGTGCTCGTCGCGCAGGGAACCCAGCAAGCGGATCAGGGCGGCCAGCGCGTCCGGGGCAGCGCCCCCGTACATACCCGAATGGACCGGCCCGGCAAGGGTTTCCACTGTTACGACCACGTTCACGTTGCCGCGCAGGGTCTCGGTGAAGGTCGGCACGCCCACGGCGAAGTTACCGCTGTCCAGCACCACGATGGCGTCGGCGCGCAGTAGTTGCGGATTCGCCTCGACGAACCGCTCCAATCCGCCGGTCCCCTGCTCCTCCGAACCTTCCGCGACCAGCGTCACCCCGACCGGCAGGTCGGGACCCAGCGCCCGCAGCGCGGTCAGGTGGACGACGGTATTGCCCTTGCAGTCGGCCGCGCCGCGGCCGTACCACCGGCCGTCCCGCTCCGTGAGTTCCCAGACCGGTGTATGCCAGGCCGTCTCGTCGAGCGGCGGCTGTACGTCGTAGTGGCAGTAGAGCAGTACCGTCGGCGCGCCGGGTGGGGCGGGCCGGGAGGCGATGACCGCGGTGCTGCCGTCCGGGGTCTCGTGTAGCCCGGCATCGGTGAGCCCGGCCGCGACGAACGCGTCGGCGACCCAGCGGGCGGCCCGTTCGCATTCCTCGGCCGGGAACTGCCGTGGATCGGCGACCGAGCGGAACGCGACGAGTTCGGCCAGATCGGCGCGGGCGCGCGGCATCAATCCGGCTACCCGTTCGCGCAGTCCGGCGGTGGCCGGATGGTCGGCGGAGCTCATGGCTGTCACCTCGGTCGTCTCGTCGATCTTCCGGTAGGCGCACCCGCGCCCCGGCGCAACGGTCCGAGGGCGGCGATCCCGTTCACCGACACCGTATCCCGGGTGCCGGTATCGCCGGCGGGCCGCCGCCGTGTCCGATGAGCGCGGGTCAGCCCGGACGCTCCGGTTCCGCGTCGCGCACCGGGCACGGGGCGGCGATCGCGCATATTCCGCGCTCGCAGAGGCGGCACAGCAGATCGGCGTTATCGATATCGGCGTGCAGACCGGTCAGCAGTTTGCCCAGCAGGGTGGCCAGAGTGTCGCGTTCGGACGCGTCCAGCGGGGTGAGCACCTGCGCCAACCCCTCCGCACGCGCGGTGAGGATATCCGCGGCGGCCCGGCGGCCGCGCGCGGTGAGACGGACCGCGACCTCGCGGCCCCGCCCAGGCCGGCGCTCCACGAGCTCCCGCCGCAGCAGGGTGTCGATCATGCGCGCCGCGGCCGGCTGGCTGGAGCCCACCCGGCGGCCCAGTTCGGTGCCGCTCAACCCGGGCGAACCGGCCAGGACCACCAGCGCCGCCGCCGCGCTCGCCCCGATACCTGTGTCGTCGGTGACCCGTTCGAGCATCAGATCGGTGACCGCCAGGGCCGTGGCGCCGAGTAGGTTCGCGGACCGGCGATCATGCATGACTCATGCATAACACGGCGGCGGGGCCGCGTTCGTTCCGATTTCCGCCGCCACCGTCCGGGGAAGTGGGATCCGCCGCCCCGCTATCGCCGAATGGGGCGGCGGAGTCTCACGCCGCGCGTACCGCGCGAACCGGTTCCCAGCGGTACACCTCGCTGCGTGCTCCGTGGTAGAGCGCGAGATCCACGGCATCGAGCACCGCCTGCCGGGGGCCCGGCCGGCCCAGCTGCGCGGCCGAGACGGCCAGACGCAACACTCCCCCGCGCCGCGCGGTGCGAGCCGCGCCCAGCACCAGCGCGCGACACCACCAGGGCTCGGCGCGGAATCCTTCGCCGATTCCGTACACCCGCGCCTTCTGCACCGCGTCGCGCTCCAGGTCGTGGATACCGGTCAGTCCGAGCGAGAGCCGGAACCCGGCTTCGGGCAGAACCGACAGCGCCCCGGCAGATACGTCCCAACGGGGCGCGGCGAACAACCTGGTTCGCAGCCCGACCTGCTCCATGATCCGATCCGCCGCGGTCAGCCGCAGCAGCGCCTCGTGCCGGGGTAGCGTCGCGAATTCGGCCCGGCGCCGTTTCGTGGCGGCCTGGTCGTACCCGTGCAACACCACCGCGTCGCCACGACCGCGGCGGCCACGCAGCCACGCCTGGGTGGTGGGGTCGTCGGTCAGCCGGTATCCGCCCCTCAGGCGCGGCGCCACCAACAACGACAATCGCACCCCGCGCTGATCCATCTCCTCGGCGAATCCGATCGCCGCGTCCCGGGTGGCTTCCCGGACGCCCGACACCGAAACGAGCAGCTCAGCGTTCATATGTCGACCATGGCAGGCGCAGGTGTCCGTGACGTGCAATACCGATGACCGCCGCATGCAGGGCCGGTAACCGGCACGTGCGATACCGATGACCGGGCGGCGAACATCCGATCGGATCGCCGCCCGGCTCGGCCTACTTCTCGCCGAGACCCACGGTGTCCAGCACCCAGGCGTACTCGAAGGCGACCTCACGCCATTTCTCGTACCGCCCGCTGACCCCGCCGTGCCCGGCGCTCATCTCCGTCTTCAGCAGCAGCGGGGCATCGCCGGTTTTGGTGGCACGCAGTTTCGCGACCCATTTCGCCGGCTCCACGTACAGCACCCGGGTGTCGTTGATGCTGGTGATCGCCAGAATCGCCGGATAATCCTGCGCCACGACGTTCTCATAGGGCGAATACGACTTCATGTACTCGTAGACGTCCTTGTCCGCCAGCGGATTCCCCCACTCGTCCCATTCGATCACCGTCAACGGCAGCGACGGATCGAGAATCGAGGTGAGCGGATCGACGAACGGCACGTTGGCCAGCACACCCGCGAAGAGGTCCGGCGCGATATTGGCCACCGCACCCACCAGCAGTCCGCCCGCGCTACCACCGTCGGCGATCATCCGATCCGGGGCGGTGACCCCGCCCTCCACGAGATGCCTCGCGCAGGAGACGAAATCGGTGAAGGTGTTCTTCTTGGTGAGGGTTTTGCCGTTCTCGTACCAGAGCCGGCCCATTTCGCCGCCGCCGCGCACATGGGCGACAGCGAAGACCATACCGCGGTCGAGCAGCGACAACCGCGATACCGAGAAGCCCGGATCCATGCTCGCCTCGTAGGAACCGTATCCGTAGAGCAGCAGGGGCTTCGGCCCCGCGACCCGATCGGTGTCGCGGCGGGCGACGATCGAGATGGGGATGCGGGTACCGTCCTCGGCCACCGCCCAATCCCGGTGCTGCACATAGTCGCCGGCATCGTAACCGCCGAGCACCGGCTGCTCCTTGCGCAGCAGCAGCGCACCCGTCTCCACCACATAGTCGAAGACCTGGGTCGGGGTGATGAACGAGGTGAGACCGAGCCGCAGCGTCGGCTGATCCCACTCCGGGCACGACCCGAGCCCGGCGCTGTAGAGCTCCAGCTCGAATTCGAGTTCCCGCAGGTCGCCGTAGCCGTCCGCGGTCAGCGGCCATACCGCGACCCGGGACAGCGCCTCCCGGCGATAGCTGAGCACCAGTTGCCCGGCGAAGGCGTCGACATCCTCGAGCCGCACATCGTCGCGGTGCCCGATGAGCGTGCGCAGCTGTGCCGGGTCCTCGGCCGGGGCGTCGGCGAGCACGAAATTCTCCGCCTTCACCCCGTCGACCACGTCGTTGTGCAGGATAAGGAATCGATCCCGCCCCGCCACCACCGCGTGTTCCGCCGAATACTCGACCCCCTCGCGGCGGGGCAGCAGCACCCGGAACTCACCGGTCGGATCGTCGGATTCCAGTACCCAGCCCTCGGTGGTGATCTTGGACCCCACCCAGATCATGAGGTACTTCTCCGACCTGGTGGCACCGACACTCACCCAGTAGCGCGCGTCGGGCTCGTGGAAGACCCGCACATCGGCGGCCGAGCTATCGCCCAGCCGATGCCGCCACACGGTATCGGGTCGCCAGGATTCGTCGACGGTCTGATAGAAGACATGGGTGCCGTCCAGCGACCAGGTCGCACCGGGGGCGGTCCGCGGGATCTCGTCGCCGAGCAGCTCGCCGGAGCGCAGATCCAGGAACCGCAGCGTATAGCGCTCATCACCGGCGGTATCCACCGAGAAGGCCAGCAGGTTTCCGTCGTGGCTCACCGAGAACGCGCCGAGGGCGAAGAAATCGTGACCCTCGGCCAGCACATTGCTGTCCAGCAGCACCTGCTCGCCGGGGATCTCCGCGCCGGTCGTCAACTGCGGCGGCGTCCAAGCATCGATGCCGGTGGCCGTGGCGTCGATCGGGCACCGGCAGTGCACGCCGTACTGTTTACCCTCGAAACTGCGCGAGTAGTACCAGTAGTCGCCCAGCCTGGTCGGCACCGACAGATCGGTTTCCTGGGTGCGGCTCTTGATCTCGTCGAAGATCTTCTCGCGCAGCGGCGCCAGATGCGCCGTCCGGGCCTCCGTATAGGCGTTCTCGGCCTCGAGGTGGGCGATGACCTCCGGGTTCTCCTTGTCCCGCAGCCATTCGTATTCGTCGACGAACAGATCGCCGTGGTGTACCCGCTCGAACGGAACCGTCTTCGCCGTGGGCGCGACCGCCGCGGCGGTTACCGGACTACCACTGTCAGCCATGGCCACCACCGTAGCGGCCCGCACCGGAGCACCGCGGAGACCGTCGCGCACGGGCCCGCCGGACCGATCCGCTCAGGCCCCGATCGCGGGGCCGATGGTCGGCCAGGAAGCCTGCAGATGGTCGTTCCAGTACGACCAGGAATGCGTACCGACCGGGCTGTAATCGACCCGGATCGGCAGCCCCGCCGCGCGGGCCCGGTGTTCGAAGGCGATCACACAGGTATCGACCGCGAACTCGATCGGCCCGCCGAGCACGATGTTCTCCGGCAGCTGCGGCTTCAACTCCAGCTCGTGTGGTCCGGGCAGGCCCGTCCCGGTCGACAGGAACAGGGTCTTACCGCGCAGCCGGTCCAGCATGAGCGCCGGATCGTGGGCCGCCCAATCCGGGCCCCCGCCCGGACCCCACATATTGTCCGGGTTGCCGCCCCTGGTCATGATCGAGAACTGCACCGCCCCGGTCGCCAGCCCGGTATCCGGGCAGGCGCTGTACCCCGCGACCGCCGTGTACAGCGCGGGATGCCGGGCCGCGAGGATATAGGCGGCGTGCCCGCCCATCGACAGACCACCGATCGCGTTCTGCCCGTTACCGGCGAATTCGCCGTCGATGATCGGTGGCAGCTCCTGGGTCAGGAAGGTCTCCCACCGGTAGTGGCCGAACGCCGGATCGTCACGCTGCCAGTCGGTGAAATAGCTGGCCTTCCCGCCGACCGGCAGCACGACGTTCACGTTCTTACCGAGGAAGAACCGTTCGGCGCCGGTGGCGTTGGTCCAGGTGCTCTGCCCGACACCCGGATCGAGCCCGTCGAGCAGGTAATAACTGGGCCGGCCACCGCCACCCGCCGGGTGCAGGACCTGTACCTGCACCACCTGATTCATGGCGGGAGAGGCGATGAACACCGCCGACCGCGTGGGGCTGAGTTCGTCGATCCGCACGATCTCCGCCGCGGCGGCCGGCGCGGGCCGGAGAACGGGCAGTCCGGCAGCCAAACCGATCACCCCCAGCATCAGCACAGCTATCCGTAAATACCGCACGTTCGCACCTCCCTAGCCCACCCCGGAAACTAGCTCATGCCCATGCTCACCATTTCGACCCGGCGACAGCGCACACCAGCACATTCGCAGCAAACATGCTGACTATAGTCGACAGACGATCTTACGGAGCCGTTTGTTCCCGATCCGTGAAACGGCTCCCCGGGTGGGGAACCGGCCGATCACGCACCACGCCGCAACGCGCCCCGGATGGAACCGGCCAGATAGTCCAGATCCGCCCGCGGCGGCGTCCGCGGCCGTCCACGCAAACCGAACCCGTCACCCGGGGTACGCGGGATGACGTGCAGATGCACATGGAACACCTCCTGCCCGGCAGTCACCCCGTCGGCGAGAAAGAAGTTCACCCCGTCACACGCCACCTCGCTGTCCCGCAACGCCGCCGCCAACCGCTGCCCCACCTGGAACAACTTCCCACCCAGCACGGGATCGAGTTCGGCGAGTTCCCGGGCCGGTTTCTTCGGCACCACCAGCAGATGCCCGGGAGTCATGGGCCGGATATCCATGAAGGCCAGCACATCGTCGTCCTCGTACACCTTGCTGGAGGGCGCGCGCCCGGCGATGATGTCGGCGAATATCGAATACGGATCCATAGATAGCGATTATCGGCAACGACACCGAGTTCTCGTTCTCCGCGCAGGCGAGGGGATGGGTTTATCTGCGAACGGGGGTGGGCTCATCCCACGAACGGGCGCGACCGACCACGCGCGACCGACCAACACGCGCGACCGACCAACACGCGCGACCGACCACTCACCAACACGCGCGAACAAGCGCGACAGGCGCATAGGTGAAGGTGTGGGATGCGGACCCGCAGGTGAAGGCGCTGTGTTTTTGGCGCGCTGGCGCGCGCGGGGTTGAGGCCCCCTAAGTCTCGCCGTTCAGGCCTCGAGACTCGAGCCTTCGGCTCATGCGCTTTCGAGGCCTGA
>JABFXT010000396.1 GCA_013361595.1 Nocardia sp.
TGCGCGAAGCGCGAGTCTCGAGGCCTGAACGGCGAGACCAAGGGGGCCTCAACCCCGCGCCGCCGCAGGCGGCGCCGAAAACACAGCTTCGGAACCGCCGGGCCGGGTAGTCCGTTACCAGTCGGAGGAACGGACGGCCGCTGTGCCCTACAGTGCACAGAGGCCGAAGAGGAGGGATGACGCCGTGCGTAACGGGGCATTGGAAAAGGCCGTGGTCGAGGCACTGGACCACGGTTCCCGGCTACAAGCACCCGCCGTCGCCAAATATGTGGCGCGGTTGCGGCGCGCCCATCCCGACGAGTCGCCCGCGCAGCTCGTCGAACGGCTGGAGCGTCAGTATCTGCTGGCGGTGACGGGAAGCGGTAGCGCGGTCGGCGCGTCGGCCGCGATTCCCGGGGTGGGCACGCTCGCCGCGCTGGCGGCGGTGAGCGCGGAGACCACGTTCTTCATGGAGGCGTCGGCGCTGTTCACCCTCGCGGTGGCGTCGGTGCACGGTGTCAAGCCGGAGAACACCGAGCAGCGGCGGGCATTGGTGCTCGCGGTGGTGCTGGGTGACACCGGGATGGAGATCGTCCAGAAGAGTGTCGGTACCTCGGCCAAGAACTGGGGCACCGTTTTCGCGAACAAGATCCCGGGTCTGGCGGGGATGAACGATTCGCTGTTGAAGCGGTTCATCGTGCGGTTCATCACCAAGCGCGCCGCGTTGATGGCGGGCAAGGTGGTTCCGGCCGGGATCGGCGCTGTGATCGGCGGTGTCGGTAACCGGGCACTCGGTAAGTCCACTATCGGCAACGCGCGCAAGGCGTTCGGGCCCGCCCCGGCGTATTTCACGGACGAGATGGTGATCGACGCGGCGGTTCCGCCCGCGCTGGATCCCCCGAGAAAGTCGCTGTCGCACGGTGATTCGATACATCCGCAGCACGACGAGGCCGTGGTGCGCCGGCCCGGCCAGCATCCCCCGGCCGGATCCCGGTGACCGCGACTGCGCGCCCGGCGATCGTCGTCCGGGGTATGAGCAAGCGGTACGAGGATTTCAGTATCGGCGCGCAGGACATCTCCTTCGATGTCGAATCGGGGACCTGTGCCGCGCTGGTGGGGCCGCCCGGGTCCGGGAAATCGACGGTGGCCGGGATCCTGCTGGGTCTGCTTCCGCCCACCGCGGGCGAGGTCACGCTGGCCGGCGGCCGGAGCAGTTCGGCGGTGGGCGCCGTGCTCGCGCCGCGTGGTCTGCATCCGCGTCGGACGGTCCGTGACCATCTGCGGGTGTACGCGGCGGCGGCCGGCTGCCCGGACAGCCGGGTGCGCACCGTACTGGACATCACCGGTCTCACCGACCGCGCCCGGACCGTCCCCGACGACCTCACCCCCGGCGAGACGACCCGGACCGCCCTGGCGGCGGCGCTGCTGCCCGACCCGCGGTTGCTGATCCTCGACGATCCCGCCGCCGGTATGCAGCCGAGCGAACTGTCCTGGCTGCAGGGCCTACTGCGTGGTCATACCCGGCGGGGTGGCACGGTGTTGTTCACCACGCCGAGTCTGGTGACGGCGCTGCCGATCGCCGACCATCTGGTGGTGTTGAGCAACGGATCGGTGGTCTATCAGGGCAGTCCGGCGCGACTACGGCGGCGTAACCCGGATCGCCTGGTCGTGGCGTCCTCGTCGTCGATCGCTGTCGCGACCGCGCTGGCCGCGCGCGGTTTCACCGATGCGGTCATCCGGCCCGACGAGCAGCTGGCCGTTGCGGAGGCAACCGAAGCCGATATCGTGGCCGCCGCCCGCGCCGCCGATGTGCGGTTGCATCGGATAGTCGCCGACCACATCCATCCCGACCGAGTACTCGCCTCGCTGACCCACGCGGCCGCGCCGCAGCCCGCGGGGCCCGGTATGCCGCCGCCCACCTCTCTGCCGTACGGGGTTGCCCGATGATCGATGTCGTACCAGCGGAACTGATTCCGCCGGTTCTGTCCGAGTACCGCAAAACGGTGACGCTGCGCTACCCCCGAGTGTCGGCCGGGGCACTGGTCGCGACGGCGATCGTGGCCTCGTCGGTGACCGCGATCCTGGCCGGACCTCGTGACCCGGCGGGCGAGCCGGTCACCGGTACCGCCACCATCGGCCTGTATCTGGCCTTGTTCGCGGTGATCGTGACCGCGGCGGGATTCGGAGCGGCGGGCGCGGCCGGCGAACACCAGCACAACACCCTGGTGATCAGCGCGCTGTTCACCGTGGATCGGGACCGGTTGGCCGGATCGAAATATCTGGTCACCGCCGCATTCGCGTTCGTGACCGCCGCGGCGGTCGAGATCGTGGCGGTGGTGTGCCTGCTGCTGTTCGGCCGCGGAAAATTCGAGATCACGGCCGCGTTGTTCGGCGTACTCGGTGGCGGACTGCTCGCCGCGGTCTGCTGGGCGGTGATCGGCACCGGGATCGGCCTGCTGCTGCGCTCTCCGGCGCTCGCGGTCGGCGCGGTCCTGGTCTGGGTGCTGCTCGCCGAACCGCTGCTGTGGGTGGTGACCGCGGGTATCGGATTGCCGGGCGTGGCCACTCTGCTGCCCGGATCGGCCACGTTGAGCACGGTGCTGGCCGGATCGTTCGCCGACAGTGACCTGCTCGCCCCTGCTCCGGCCGCCATAGTGGTACTGCTGCTGTGGTCGGTCGGGATCGGCGCCGCCGGATGGTGGTCACTACGCCAGGCCGAACTCTGAGTTGATGGCCCCGCCTTCGGCGGGGCGGGGCGGGGCCCTATTAACCCCGGTTCTTCACTCCTCCGCTCCTCCGCTGCGCTCCCCCGCTCCGTCGCTCCAGAACCGGGGCGGGCCCCGCCTTGTGAGTGGGCCCAGGCTTCGCGGTGGGCCCAGGCTTCGCGGTGGGCTCGGGCTTCGCGGTGGGCTCGGGCTTCGCGGTGGGCCTCGCCTCCGGCGTCGTGTCGGGTCCGGCTCCGTCGGCTCGGGTTCTCGGGCCCGGCGATCGATATCTGGGTTCTTCGGCGCTGCCGCTCCAGAACTGGGGTAGGCCCGACCTTTGTTCTGGGCGTCCTTCGGCGTTACGCGGACCCCGTCGACGTCGGTTCTCCGCTTCGGCGATCGGGCGCCGCGCTCCGTCGCTCCCGAACGTGGGTCGCCCCCCGAGTGTGACCCGGCCCACCCGTCTGGGTCGACGGCGCGGCTGTCGGAGCTGTCCTGGCCCCGCTGTCCGGGAACAAGACCGTGTCACCGGGCGTCGTTATGGTCGATGACAGGTTCGGGTGAAGGGGGGAGTATGAGCGGCGGCGCGCGTCCGGGATGGCTCCGCAGGTTGTGGTCGGAGTGCCGGCGCTATCGCGGCACGCTGGCCGGTATCACGCTGGCTCTGCTGGCCGGCGCGGCGGCGGAGATCATCGCGCCGCTGCTCACCAAATGGGCGGTCGATTCGGCGACGAGTGGCGCCACGCGGGTGATCGGTATCGTCGCCGGGCTGCTGGTCGCGCTCGCGGCGGGCCGGTTCGCCGCCTCGTTCGGGCGGCGGATGCTGGCCGGGAAGCTGTCCCTCGACGTACAGCACGGGTTGCGGTTGCAGCTGCTCGGATCGTTGCAGCGACTCGACGGTGCCGGGCAGGACGCGTTGCGCACCGGTCAGGTGGTGTCGCGTTCGATCACCGATCTGCAGTTGGTGCAGTCGCTGCTGGCGATGGCACCGCTCTCGGGGATGTCGTTCCTGCAATTCGTGCTCGCCGCGGCGGTGATGTTGTGGCTGTCCCCGCCGCTGGCGGCGGTGGCGCTGCTGATGGTGCCCCTGGTGATCGTGGTGGTGTACCGGATGCGGCCCCGGTTGCACGCGGCGACCTGGTCGGCGCAGCAGCGGGCCGCCGAACTCGCCCAACATGTCGAGGAGACGGTTACCGGGGTCCGGGTGGTGAAGGGTTTCGGGCAGGAAGCCCGGATGGTCGATGTACTCGAACAGCATGGGCGCCGGCTGTTCGCCGAACGGATGCGCGCGGCCGGGATCAACGCCCGCTTCTCCCCCACTCTGTCGGCGATCCCGCAGGCCGGTCTGGTCGTGGTGATCGCGGTCGGCGGCTGGCTGGCGTTGCACGGTCAGATCGGGCTCGGCACCTTCCTCGCGTTCAGCGCCTATGTCACCACGATGACCACCACCGCCCGCACCATGGCCTCGGTGATCATCATGGCCCAGCTCACCCGGGCCGCCGCCGAACGGGTGTACCAGGTGATCGACGCGGGTCCGGCGGTGGCCGATCCACCCCGGCCGGTCCCGGTGCCGGACGGGCCGCTGGGTATCGAGCTCGACGGGGTGAGGTTCGGCTTCGATGCGACGCAACCCGTGCTGCGCGATCTCGACCTGCGGGTGCGGCCGGGTGAGACGGTGGCGATCATCGGCCCGGCGGGATCGGGCAAAACCACCCTGTCCCTGCTGCTGCCCCGGTTCTACGCACCCGATGCGGGCCGGATCCGGCTGCTGGGTACGGGCACCGCGAAGCCGGTGGACATCGCGGATGTGTCGGCCGCGCAACTGCGGGCGGCGGTGGGCGTGGTCTTCGACGACCCGTTCCTGTTCAGCTCCAGCGTCGCCGCCAATATCGCGCTCGGCCGGCCGGCGGCCACCGATGCCGAGGTCCGGGACGCCGCGCGGCAGGCCGCGGCCGACGAGTTCATCGAACAACTACCCGACGGCTACGACACCGTGGTCGGTGAACGCGGTCTCACGCTCTCCGGCGGCCAGCGCCAGCGCATCGCTCTGGCCCGGGCACTGCTGGCCCGGCCGCGCATCCTCGTGCTCGACGACGCCACCTCCGCGGTGGACGCGGTCACCGAGGCCGCCATCTTCGGTGCCCTGCCGGACGAGGGCACTCGCACCACGATCATCCTGGCGCACCGCGAATCCACGCTGGCCCACGCCGACCGGGTGATCCGCCTACCCGAACCGGATACCGTCGCGGTCGCCGGGCCGGTGTACGTAGCCGACCGGCTCCCCGCGGCCGCCGCCACCGACCGATTCGCCCCCGTGGCCGACCTGAGCGCGACACCCGAACTGCGGCGCGCCATCGAACGCCTGCCCGCGGCCACCGAGCAACCACGACTGGACGAATCCCGGCTGCGCGAACCGGACCCGGGTTTCCGGCTGGGCCGGTTGCTGTGGCCGGTGCGGGCACTCGTCCTGGCCTCGGTGGCCCTGCTCGCGCTCGACGCGCTGATCGGGATCGGTTTCCCGCCGCTGGTGCGCCATGCGATCGACGCCGGTGTGACCGGCGCCCAGCCGTCCGCGCTCGTCTGGTCCGCGGTACTCGGTACCGGACTGGTACTCGCCGGATGGGGAGTGGCCGCGGCGACGACGCTGCTCACCTCCCGCACCGGGGAGCGGGTGCTGTTCGGATTACGTATCCGCAGCTACGCCCATCTGCAACGACTCGGCCTGGACTATTACGAGCGCGAACTGTCCGGCCGGATCATGACCCGGATGACCACCGATGTGGATGCCCTGTCCACCTTCCTGCAGACCGGAGTGTCCACCGCCCTGGTGAGTGTGCTGTCGCTGGCCGGTATCGCGGTGGCCCTGCTCGTGATCGACCTACAGCTCGCGCTGGTGGTATTGCTCGGTGTGCTGCCCCCGCTGATCATCGCCACGGTGGTGTTCCGGCGGGTCTCCTCGGTGGCCTACACCGTCTCCCGGGAACGGGTCTCCACGGTCAACGCCGATTTCCAGGAGAACATCGCCGGGTTGCGGGCGGTCCAGGCCAACCGGCACGAACAGCTGGCGGCGCACCGGTTCGCCGAGTACTCGGCGAAGTACCGGCGCAGCCGGATGCGCGCCCAGCGCGCCATCGCACTGTACTTCGCGTTCGTGGCGTCGTGGACCGATCTGGCGCTGGCTCTCGTGGTGTTCACCGGTGCGCACGCGGTGGCCACGGGCGGCACCAGCACCGGCACGCTGATCGCCTTCGTGCTCTACCTGGAACTGCTGTTCGGTCCGATCCAGCAGTTGTCCCAGGTCTTCGACGGTTATCAGCAGGCCCGGGTGGGTCTGCGGCGCATCGGTGAGTTGCTGCGCACCCCGTCCTCGATCGCCGCGGATCCGCCCGGCGCCGATCCGATCGCCGCGGGTCTGCGGGGCGATCTCGCCCTGGACTCGGTGCGGTTCCGCTACCCGGGTACCGAGCGACCGGCGCTCGACGATGTGGATCTGGCGGTAGCGCCCGGTGAATCGCTGGCACTGGTGGGCGCGACCGGCGCCGGGAAATCCACCGTCGTCAAACTGCTCGCCCGTCTCTACGACCTCTCCGGTACCGATACCGGCGCGATCCGGGTGGACGGCGTCGATATCCGCGACTACCGGCTGGACCGCTACCGGTCCCGGCTGGGGATGGTCCCGCAGGAAGCTCACCTCTTCACCGGCGATATCGCGAGCAACATTGCATTCGGGAAACCTTTCGCGACCGAAGCGGAGATCGAGGAGGCGGCCCGCGCGGTGGGCGCGCGGGAGATGATCGCGGGGCTGCCCGGCGGATTCCATCGGGCCGTGGGCGAACGCGGCCGCGGCCTCTCGGCGGGTCAGCGGCAGCTCATCGCGCTCGCTCGCGCCCAGCTGGTCGACCCCGATCTGTTGCTGCTCGACGAGGCCACCGCGACCCTCGACCCCGATACGGAGGAGAAAGTGCTGGCGGCGACGGGGTCGCTCGCCCGTAACCGGACGACCGTGGTCGTCGCGCACCGGCTGGCGACGGCCGCGCGGGCCGACCGGATCGCCGTCGTGGCGCACGGCCGGATCGTGGAAGCCGGTACGCATAGCGAGCTCGTGGCGGCCGGTGGGCACTATGCCCGCCTCTGGACAGCGGCCGGAAGCGGCGAAGGAATATTCTCGGACGAGGACGAGTCGTCAACAATGAGGTCGGGGTAGTGCGGTGGTCGGTGACCGGGTGGATGTGCGCGGGGGCATATCCTCGTCGGAGGGCATATCGGTAACCATCCACCGAGGCCCGGTGCCGGGCACGTCACAAACGTCGCAGCGCGAAGAACGAAATGAGGCGAACACCTGCTGTGAGCAGCTCAAAATCCCAGTTCGGTCAGAACCAGTGGCTGGTCGACGAGATGTATCAGAAGTTCAAACAGGATCCATCCTCGGTAGACGCCAGCTGGCACGAGTTCCTCGCCGACTACACCCCCGAGACCGCCGGTGATCCCGGCAACACCCAATCCGCTCCGGCGTCCTCGGCTCCGACCTCGGCCGTGAACTCCGCTCCGGCCCCGGTTCCCGCCGAGAGCGCGTCCGTCGCGGCGCGCGCTACCGCGCCCACGGCTCCGGCCCGCACCGCCGCCCCCGCGGCCGCGCCCAAGGAG
>JABFXT010000477.1 GCA_013361595.1 Nocardia sp.
TCATCGCCGGGTGGGGGCTCGTAGGGCGAAGTCACTGACAAGGTCTCCAAAGCTCGTATCGGTCTGATGGGCTCGCTCCGCGGCGCCCCGGGGGGCACGGCGCGTGCACCATCGTCGGGCCGGGCGGTCTCATTCCGCGGCGGTGCGCCGGTTCACCCGGGAACCGGAACGCCGGCCCTGCGGCGCCTTCCCGAGCACATAGGACTGCACCAGATGATTCCAGCTGCATGTCCGGCACACCTCGACCACGTGAACCGAGAATTCCTCTCGGGTCTCGGCCAGGCGTACCAGCTCTTCCGGGCTGCGCGCGGAACCCGCGACCGGCCCAAGGCCGTCGCCGTAGACCCAGGATACGAGGGTGAGCTGTTCCTTCCGGCAGATAGGGCATGTGACCTCGCTCCCCCGGCCGTGAAATTTGGCCGCACGCAGCAGGTAGGGATTGGCGTCACATACCTCGGCGACATCGACACGGCCCGCATAGACGTCAGCCAGCAGCGACTTGCGCCGGAGCGCATAATCGACCACTTGCCGCTGAATTCGCACGCTCCCAGAGTAGCGGTGATGTATTTGCGCCGCCCGCGGCCGCATTGGATCCGTCCACCCGATATCGGCGCCGGCGGCCGCGTGCGCGGGCCGGGCCGGACTTCCCGGGGTCCGAGGCATATTCGCACCGTGGGGGATTTTCCGGTCACCACGGCCCGCGTTTCCCCGGTCGCGGGCCGGTTGCGGTTCCGGGCCGCGGACCGAAGTGACCACCGGTTGGCGCACTTGGGCCATCGGAACACCGGTTTCCACGTGGCCCCGGGCGGGTGAACAGCTGACGAAGACAGCCGACCGGCATCGCCGGACCCGTACGATCCGAAGGTGCCCCTCGCAGTACCCGCCGATTCCATCCGCGCCCGGGATATCGACCGTGCCGAGACGTCCACCCTGCTGGACGCGGCATATGCGGAAGGTCAGCTCGGAGCCGGCGAGTACCACGACCGGGTGGCGCAGGCCCGGGCCGCGAAAACCCTCGGCGACCTGCGCGGCCTGGTCGCCGATCTGCAACCGCCCGCGGGCACCGATACCCCGCTACCGGGAGCGGCCCACCGAACCGGGCCCGCGATACACCGGATCGGATCGGGAACGGACTATCCGCCGCGGACGAAAGCCCGCGACTCCGACCGGGCGAACGCGGGTGAACTGATCGACGCCGGACGGCGCGACGGCCAGCTGTCCGAGGAAGAACATCGAGTGCTGACCGAGCTGCTGGGTTCGGCGCGTACGCTCGGCGAACTATCCGACCTGGTGTCCGACCTGCAGGGCAGCAGGCCGGTGCGCACCCGTCCGGTATCCGCCACCCGTGCCGGGCCGTTCGCGGCACTGATGGTCGCGGTGGGCCTGGGGGCCGCCTTCGTGGGGTTCGCGGTCACGAGCCCCGGCTCGGATCCACCCGCACCGGAGGCCGTGGCCGGGCCGGTATACGAGGCGGCGGCTCCTGTAGTGATCGCGACACCCGATCTCCTGACCGGCGAAGGTATGGCGCACTTCCTGGACCGCTACCGGGCGAAGTTCGGCGACCTGACGGCGGACTCCGTCGACTTCTACCCCGAGTTCGCCTCGATCGACCGCGCGGTCCCGGGCGCGCCGAACCGGCAGATCGACTACGACTTCCGCGGTGGCTTCGCGCAATCCGCCTCGGTGACCACCCGCCGCCCCGATACCGTGGCGCTGGATCTGGGCCTACTGGATCCGGCCGCTGTCGCCGCGGTGGCCGCCGACGCGGTCCGGGCCACCCGGGTCCCCGAGGGCGCGGTCTCCATGATCAGCATCGAGGTCGAATCCTCCGGTGACCTCGCGGGCCGGCCGATCGTCCGGATCCTGGTGGACAACGAGTTCAACGAATCGGGCTCGATATACACCGATCCGGCGGGCGCGGTTCTGCGCGTCCGGGCTTTCGAAGGGTAGAAGAGTGGCAACAGAGGGGCTCCGGGCCCGCGACAGCGACCGTTCCGATATCTGCGGTCTGCTCGATATCGCGCTCGCCGAAGGTCAGCTCACCCC
>JABFXT010000607.1 GCA_013361595.1 Nocardia sp.
ATCGCGGTGGTATTCCACCGCCGGCGAACCCACCCGCGGCCGGTGCCGCGAAAAGGCCCCTGGGCATCGGATCCGATGCCCAGGGGCCTGCTGCTGTGCCGGTCGTCAGAACGCGCTGCGACCGCCGTCGACGGTATAGATACCGCCGGTCACCCAGTCGGCCTCGTCGCTGGCCAGGAACAGCGCGATCGAGGCGAGATCGTCCGGAGTTCCCAACCGGCGCAGGGGAAAGCGGGCGGCGGCGTCGGCGTCGAGTGCGGCCTGGTCCGCATCCGGTTCGGCAGCACCCCGGTCGACCCTGGAACGGTAGACCAGGGGAGTAGGGATGGTCCCGGGGCAGATCGCGTTGACGCGCACATTGTCGGGTCCGTAGGAGACCGCCATCTGCTTGGTCATGGCGATCACGCCGCCCTTCGCGGCGGCGTAGGGGAAGATCCCGGGCAGGCCGATCAGACCGCCCATGCTGGCCTGGTTGACGATCGAGCCGGTGCGGCGGGAGATCATATGCGGGAGAGCGTATTTCGAGGTCAGCCACACCCCCTTGAGGTTGACGGCGACCACCCGGTCCCATTCTTCCTCGGTGGTGTCGGCCGCATTGCCGGCGCCGTTGATCCCCGCATTGGCGAATACGACATCCAGTTGGCCGAATTCGGTGAGCGTTTCGGCGATCATGCGCCGGGAGTCGGCGTCGGAGGTCACATTCGCGGTGACGGGCAGTCCGCGCCCGCCCGCCGCGGCGATCTCCGCGGTGACCGAGCCGGCCGCGTCGAGATCGAGATCGACGACGGCCACGGCGGCGCCCTCGGCCGCGAAGCGCAGAGCCGAGGCGCGGCCCAGGCCCGAACCCGCGCCGGTGACGAGTGCGACTTTGCCGGCCAGGCGTCCGGTGGTGCTCATGGTGATACCTCTCGGAAGTAGTGGATGGTCAGGCGAACAGGGCGGTGAACCGCCAGTCCAGGACGGATGCCGGTGCGGCGTCGCCGCGGTGGGCATATACGCAGGACCGCAGGTCGAGGAGACCGCCGCCGGCGGGTAGCGGTTCGGCCGACTCCACGTGCAGACAGCTGGTGAGGGTGTCGCCTTCGTGCACCGGACCGGTGTGATCGCAGGACTGCCAGCCCATGACGGTCACCAGGTTCGGTAGCGCGCGGGCGGCCTGGGCGAGGGCCAGGCCGATCGTGTGGCCGCCGTAGAAGAGACGCCCGGTGGCACCGTCGCGCTCGTCGTGGTGGGTGGCGGCGATATTGAGGGTCAGCCGGGCCAGTTCGGGTGCGCCGGTGACGACATCGCCGCTGGAGGTGAAGGTGGCGCCGACGAGCGACGGGTCGAAATGCGGGCCGGGTACGTTCTGCCGGTATACCGCCAGGTCGAGTCCGGCGGGAGCGTCCCGGATCGGCGACTCGTCCGAGCCGATCGCCGTCAGGTCGTCGGTGTGGACCGGCCGGCGCGGTGTGGCGGAATCGTGCGGTGGCAACTCGAGTTCGCGCAGCGGCAGCATCGCGCAGCGATGGAAATCCAGGACGGTGGCACCGTGCTGGTCGGTGGTGCGGATCCGCAGCGCGGCCAGCCCGGTGGGCCGGCGTCCGGGCCGGGGCGAATTCTCTTTCAGGCCGACGACTTCGGTCGTGGTGTAGAGGGTGTCGCCGATATGCGGGAGCCGATGGAACCGGAGCCCCCGATAGAACAGATTGGCCTTCACATGATGGGTGGCCAGGGTGGACTGGCCGATCGAGAGATCGGCGACCAGCCCGGGATGGGCGACCGGTCCGCCCGCCACGGCCGTGGCGAGCGGCGTGTCGAGCGGTAGCCGGAGCCGGTCGCCGAGGATGCTCTGGTGTACCGCGGCCAGGCCGTCGGTGAGCGTGACCCCCGGTGCGGTATCGAATATCCGGCCGTGGTCGAGTTCGTCGAAATAGGGCCCGCCGACGGCGCGTACGGTGTCAGTGTTCATCGCGGGCCCCGGCCATCGAGAGCGTGCGACGGGCCGCCACCGCGACCGCCTCGTCGAGCATCTGCCCGTCGAGTTGTACTGCGCCCGCGCCCCGTGCGGCCGCCTCGGCGAGCGTGCTCAGGACCCGGCGCGCCTGGTCGGCCTGTTCGGGTGTGGGGGTGAAGTAGTGCTGCGTCGTGGCGATCTGCGCGGGATGGATGACCCATTTCCCGTCGAATCCGAGGTCGGCGACCCAGCGGAGTGCCGCCCGGAACACCGCGTCGTCGGCGATCCCGAGGAACGGTCCGTCGACGGCCTGTATTCCGGCGGCGCGGGCGGCGTGCAGCACGCGGTCCTGGACGAACAACCACTGGTCCGGGGTGGCGGTGCGGGCTCGGCCGAGGGTCGCGCCGAGGTCGGCGTAACCGATCACCACGGTGGTGAGGCGCGGACCGGTGACGATCTCGTCGATGGCGCCGATACCCGCCGGTGTCTCGATCAACGCTTGCAGCGGCAGGGCGGGGGCCCCGGCGGCGGTGAGTGCCGAATCCGCGTCCGTCAGCGCGGCGCGGCTCTCGACCTTGGGAATCACCACCGAGGTGAGTGTGGCACCGAGCGCCGCGCAGGCCCGCAGATCCGCTGCGAACCATTCGGTGGCGGGACCGTTCACGCGGATCGAGACGGGCCGGGTGTCCCCGAATTCCCCGGCCAGCTCCGCGACCAGGGTCCGCGCGGTGGACTTGTGCGCGGCGGTGACCGCGTCCTCGAGATCGAGGATCACCTCGTCCGCGCTGCCGGTCAGCGCTTTGCGGGCCTTGTGCTCGTCGGATCCCGGGGCGACCAGGGCCGCTCGCCGGCGCAGGTGTCTCATAGGTCGGTTCCTTCTAGATCGGGTGCAGAACTGTGTGGTCGTCCGGCGTTGTGGTGGGTGGCCGGGCCCGTCTCCCGCTCGGATCTGCCGGTGCGTTTTCCGAGTGGCGGGTTCCAATCTAACCGAGACCCTGCAAATGCTTATCATGATTGACATTTATTTATGGTTGGCCGACTATGGCCGTAACAGATCCACGGGCTCGGGCGGGCCCGCGACACGGTGAGGACATCGCGCGTGAGCTATTACCTGAACGACGAAGAAGCGCTCCTGGTGCGGACGGTGCGTGAGTTCATCGATCGGGAGGTGAAACCGTCGGTGCAGGAGGTCGAGCACGCCGACGCCTACCCCGAGAACTGGATCGAACAGATGAAGCGGATCGGTATCTACGGTCTGGCCGTTCCGGAGGAATACGGGGGCACCCCGGTCTCGATGCCCTGCTATGTCCAGGTCACCGAGGAGCTCGCCCGTGGCAGGATGTCGCTGTCCGGGGCCATGGGTGGTCACACCGTCGTCGCGAAACTGATCGGCCTGTTCGGTACCGCCGAACAGAAGCAGCGTTATCTGCCACCGATGGCGACCGGGGAGATCCGCGCCACCATGGCACTCACCGAACCGGGCGGCGGCTCGGATCTGCAGGCCATGACCACCACCGCCAAACGCGACGGCGACGACCTCGTGATCAACGGCGCCAAGACCTGGATCACCAACGCGCGGCGCGCGGGCGTCATCGCGCTGCTGTGCAAAACCGACCCCGGCGCGACCCCACGCCACCGGGGAATATCGATCGTCCTGGTCGAACACGGTCCCGGCCTCACCGTCTCCCGCGATCTGCCCAAACTCGGCTACAAGGGTGTCGAGAGCTGCGAACTGTCCTTCGACAACTACCGGCTCCCCGCGGACGCGATCCTCGGCGGCACGCCCGGAAAGGGTTTCGGGCAGATGATGAAGGGCCTGGAGACCGGCCGGATCCAGGTGGCCTCCCGGGCACTCGGCGTCGCCGCGGCCGCGCTCGAGGATTCGCTCGCCTACGCGCAGCAGCGGGAGAGCTTCGGCCGGCCGATCTGGCAGCACCAGTCGGTCGGAAACTATCTGGCGGATATGGCCACGAAACTGACCGCGGCCCGACAGCTCACCCGGCACGCGGCCGAGATGTACGACCGCGGCGAACGATGCGATATGGAGGCCGGAATGGCCAAACTGTACGCCTCCGAGGTGGCGATGGAGGTCGCCCTGAACGCGGTCCGCATCCACGGCGGCTACGGCTACTCCACCGAATACGATGTGGAGCGCTACTTCCGGGACGCCCCGCTGATGATCGTCGGCGAGGGCACCAACGAGATCCAGCGCAATGTGATCGCCGCGCAACTGGTCGCGCGGGGCGGGCTGTGAGCGGCCGGAGCGCGGGCGAGAGCAGCCGATCGTGAGGGTGTTCCAGGGAATCGATGAGGTGGCGGCCGCGATCGGCGCCCATCTCGGGTACAGCGAATGGTTCGAGGTGACCCAGGCGCGGGTGGATGCCTTCGCCGCGGCGACCGAGGACCGGCAGTGGATCCACGTCGATCCCGATCGGGCGGCGGCGGGTCCCTATGGGACCACGATCGCGCACGGCTATCTCACACTCTCCCTGCTGCCGGTGCTCGGCGGAGCGGTCTTCGATATCGCGGGCGTACGGATGAAGATCAACTACGGGGTGAACAAGGTTCGCTTCCCCGCGCCGGTGCCGGTCGGCTCGCGGATCCGCTGCGGCGCCCGGCTCGAAGCGCTCGAGCGAACGGCGAAGGGCGCGAATCTGATCACCGGCTACACCCTCGAGATCGAGGGCGCGCAACGTCCGGCGCTCGTCGCCGAGACCGTCCGCGTCCTCGTCGAATGACGAAACGAGTTCTCATGACACGTGCAGCATTGGTGGCCCCGGTCCGCACCGCGGTCGGCCGCTTCGGCGGAGCGCTGCGGGAGGTCCCCGCGGTGACCCTCGCGACCACGGTTCTGAAGGAGACGGTGGCGCGCTCCGGAATCGACCCCGAGCGCATCGACGAGGTCGCCATGGGCCAGTCCTACGCCAACTCGGAGGCGCCGTGTATCGGGCGCTGGGCGGCTCTCGACGCGGATCTGCCGTTGTCGGTCGCCGGGGTGCAGACCGACCGGCGCTGCGGTACCGGGCTGCAGGCGCTGGTCACCGCGGCGATGATGGTGCAGACCGGTGCCGCCGAGGTCGTGGTGGCCGGCGGAGTGGAGTCGATGAGCACCATCGAGCACTACACGACCGGCGCCCGATGGGGCGCGCGCTCGGGCGGTCTGCAGCTGTTCGACCGGCTCGACCGGGGCCGGGAGCGTTCGCAGCCGGACCGGCGGTTCGGTCCGATCAGCGGAATGGTCGAAACCGCGGAGAATGTCGCGGTGCGATGCGGGATCACCCGGGAGCAGTCCGATCTGCTCGCCGCGGAGAGCCACCGGCGGGCCCACGCCGCGTGGGCAGCAGGGCGTTTCGACGCGGAGGTGGTGCCGGTCGAGATCGTCGACCGTAAAGGTGGAACGACCGTTTTCGACCGAGACGAGGGTATCCGGCCGGAGACCACGGTCGAGGCTCTCGCGGCACTGCGGCCGGTTCGGGGTGGCGTGGTCACCGCCGGGAACGCCAGTCAGCAGAACGATGCCGCGGCCGCGGTTCTCGTCGTGGCCGAGGACCGCCTCGATGAGCTGGGGCTGGAACCGATGGGCTTTCTCGACGGCTGGACGGCCGCCGGTTGCGATCCCGCCCTCATGGGCCTGGGACCGGTGCCGGCCGTGCAGAAATTGTTCGCTCGCAGCGGCTACGGTTTCGCGGATTTCGACCTGGTCGAGCTCAACGAAGCGTTCGCGTGTCAGGTGCTCGGCGTCCTGCACGAATGGGGCTGGGACGATCGGGACAAGTTGAACGTCAACGGTTCCGGTATCTCGCTCGGCCATCCGATCGGTGCCACCGGGATCCGGATGCTCACGACCGCGTTGCACGAGCTGCGTCGTCGTGGTGGGGGGCGGGCGCTGCTCACGATGTGCGTCGGCGGCGGTCAGGGGATGGCTGCCGCGGTGAGCTCCGCCTGAGCGCACCGCACGATCGGTGGCGCTGTTGCGCCACCGATCCCGAGCGCCGGGACCGTTTCGCCGCTCGGTACCCGGGTATCTGCTGAACGTTACGTTCACTCGAGGAGGCGTGGTAGCGAATACGGTAGTGCGAGAAGTGGTTTCGGTTTCGCGTGGAACCGGAGGGTTTTTCGCGCGGGTTCCGTGCTGCCCGGTTGCGCGCCTCCGGTACGAAGAGAGGCCAGATGATCGAGGTTTCTACATCCGGACCGAAATCCGCGGTGAACCGAGTTACCCGCAGCCGTGTTTTCGAGCGCTTCGCCCGGGCCGGTTTCGTGATGGCGGGGGTCGTGCACCTGCTGATCGGCTATCTCGCAGTTCGGATTGCCTTCGGTGGTAGCGGCAGCACCGATCAGTCCGGCGCCATGGCCGAGCTGGCCACCAAACCCGGCGGTGTCCCCGCCCTGGTCTTCGCTGTCGCTGCCTTCGTCTTCATGGCGTTGTGGCGGCTCACCGAGGCGGCGCTGGGATCGCGGGACGGCGGCGACGAGGATCGGTCGTCGGACCTGTTCCACCGCGGCAAAGCCCTCGCCGTAGCCCTGGTCTACTTCGGTTATGCCCTCACCGCGTTCAGTTTCGTACGCGGCAGCGGTAAATCCAGCGGTGGCCAGAACGCCGGACTGTCGGCGCGGCTGATGGAGAGCACCGGGGGCAAGGTCGCCCTCGTCGTTGCCGGCCTGGTGATCATCGCGGTCGGCGGATACCACATCTACAAGGGCGCGACCCGGAAGTTCCTCGAGAAACTGCATACCCACAACGGTCTCGTGCGCAAGCTGGGAACGGTCGGATACCTCAGCAAGGGCTCGGCCATCGCCGGTGTCGGCGTCCTCGTGATCGTGGCGGTGAACCAGTCCGACCCGGGCAAGGCCAGCGGCCTCGACGCCGCGCTGAAAACCCTGGGTGGCCAGCCGTTCGGTCCTGTTCTGCTGGTGGCGGCCGGGCTCGGGATAGCCGCCTACGGACTCTACGATCTGGCCTGCGCCCGCTACGCGAAGATGTGAGCCGGCGGCGTCCGGCTGCCCGCGTCGGTCGATCCCACCCGTCGCGCACCCGCCTCCCGGCAGTGCGCGACGGTTGGGATCCGGAGCCGACCGCCGCACGTGTGTCGCGGACTTCCGATCCCTCCGGATCCGTATCTTCGGTGAGGTGAATCCCACCGAGCTGCCCCGCCTCGGATCGGCCACCGGTCGCTGGATCGTCCTGGCCACCGTGCTCGGCTCCTCGGTGGCTTCCCTGGACGCCACCGTCGTCAATATCGCGCTACCCCGCATCGGCGCCGCGCTGGACACCGATGTCGCCGGATTGCAGTGGACGCTCAACGGTTACACCCTCACGCTCGCCTCGTTCATCCTGCTCGGCGGGTCCTTCGGCGACAGGTTCGGCAGACGCAAGG
>JABFXT010000333.1 GCA_013361595.1 Nocardia sp.
AGCCGCGAGAACAGTCATCCGGAGGGCGCGACCTGCCGTGAGCGGATCCGAGGTTCGATCGACCCCGAGGAGCAGATGATGACGCAATCCGCGCCCATTGATCTCAAGGGCAAGCACAGAGCGATGTGGGCATCGGGCGACTACCCGCGGGTGGCCGCCGATGTGATTCCCGGACTCGGCAGGAGACTCGTCGACGCCTGCCGTATCCGGTCCGGACAGCGCGTACTGGATATCGCCGCCGGCGCGGGCAACGCCGCGATTCCGGCCGCGGCGGCGGGCGCGGAGGTGGTGGCCAGTGATCTCACACCCGAATTGTTCGAGGTGGGACGCCGCAATGCGGCCGCGGCGGGCGTCGATCTCACCTGGGAACAGGCCGACGCCGAGGACCTGCCCTTCGAAACGGGCGCCTTCGACGCCGTCCTGTCCTGCGTGGGGGTGATGTTCGCGCCCTTCCACCGGACGGCCGCCGATGAGCTGATCCGGGTCACCACCGGCGGTGGGACGATCGGCCTGATCAACTGGACGCCCGAAGGGTTCGTCGGCCGGATGTTCGCCGTGATGAAACCCTTCGCCCCCGCCCCGCCGCCCGGGGCGCAACCGCCACCGCTGTGGGGGGACGAGGCCCACGTGACGGAACTGCTGGGAGACCGGGTGACGGGCTTGGAACTGCGCCGGGAACGCGCTGTCGTGGACTGCTTCGCCGACGGAACCGCCTTCCGCGACTTCTTCAAGGCCAATTACGGCCCCACGGTCACGGTGTACCGGGCGCTCGCCGAGGAACCGGAGCGGGCCGCCCGGCTGGACCGGGAACTGGCCGAGCTCGGTGCGGCGCACGATCTGGGCGGTGGCCGGATGGAATGGGAATACCTGCTGGTCACCGCGCAGCGCGCCGCCGGCGAGCCGGATGGGACTTTCCCGGCCCGGGCGCGGGTTGTAGACAGGGCAGACAACGCGAAGGAGGAAGCGTGACCGAAACGCGCAAGGCGATCCTGGCCGGTGGGTGCTTCTGGGGTATGGAAGAGCTGATCCGCAAACAGCCGGGAGTCGTATCGACGCGCGTCGGCTATACCGGCGGGCGCAACGATCACCCCACCTACCGCAACCATCCGGGTCACGCGGAGGCGGTGGAGATCGTCTACGACCCCACGCAGACCGACTACCGGGCGTTGCTGGAGTTCTTCTTCCAGATCCACGATCCGACCACCAAGGACCGGCAGGGCAACGATATCGGTAGCAGCTACCGCTCCGAGATCTTCTATCTCGACGACGAGCAGAAGCGCGAGGCGCTGGCCACCATCGTCGATGTGGAGGATTCGGGACTGTGGCCGGGCAAGGTCGTCACCGAGGTGACACCGGCACCGGAGTTCTGGGAGGCCGAACCGGAGCACCAGGACTATCTGCAGCATTTCCCGAACGGCTACACCTGCCACTTCCCGCGACCGGGCTGGAAGCTGCCGCGCCGGCAGACCAGCTCCTGACCGCTGCCGGGCGCACTCCGCCCGGCGACTGCGCGGGACCGGGTCCGGCCGGAGTCACCGACTCCGGCCGGGAGCCGGGCCGGGCCGGAATCTGTCCCGGCCCGCCCCGACCCCGGCCCCAGCGCGTACGGAGCCGCGGTGAAGATTCGCGGCCCGGCCGCGGTAATGAGTAGTGTCGGTCGCGTGAGTAGTCGGTCGCGCCGTAGGTTCCAGAAGATCGGACGATTCGATCGCGCCGTCGGCGGCGCCGTAGCGGAATTTCCCCCCACCCGGATGGACGCCGGGTTGCTGCGCCTCACCGGAAGCGCGGATCACAGCGTGCTGTGGATGGCCGTCGCGGGTCTGCTCGCGGTGCGCCAGGGTGCGACCCGCCGCGCGGCATTGCGCGGAGTGGTCTCCGTGGCCGGCGCCAGCTTCGTCGCCAATGTCGTGCTCAAAACAGTTTTCGCGCGGCGCCGCCCGGCCGCCGAACTGATGCCCGAGTACCGCCGGCTCTCCCCGGCTCCCACCTCGTCGTCGTTCCCGTCGGGCCACAGTGCCAGCGCCGCGGCCTTCGCGACGGCGGTCGCGATGGAGAGCCCGCGCACCGCGCTGGCCGTGGCACCGCTGGCGGCCGCCGTGGCCTACTCCCGGGTCCACACGGGTGTGCACTGGGGGTCCGATGTCCTGGTCGGCGCCGCCGTCGGCTCCGGAATCGCGCTGGCGACCCGGCGGTGGTGGCCGGTGCGGGAATCGGATGAGGCACAGGCCCGGCTGGTGCGTGAGGCGCCGGTACTCGCCGAGGGCAAAGGGCTCGTCGTCATTGTGAACCCGGTATCCGGTGACGCGAACTACGACCCGACCGACGATATCGCCGCGGCCCTGCCCGCCGCCGTCGTCCTGCGCACCGAACCCGATATCGACTGCACCGAATTGCTCGAGCGGGCCATCGCCGGGCAGTCGGAACCCGTTGTGGCCCTGGGGGTGGCCGGTGGTGACGGTACGGTGGCGGCGGTGGCCGCGGTCGCGCTGCGCTTCGAGCTGCCGCTCGTCGTGATCCCGACCGGGACGCTCAATCATTTCGCCCGTGACCTCGGTGTCTACGATCTGGTCGAGGTCGTCGACGCGACCGGCGTCGGCGAAGCGGTCGCGGTGGATATCGCCGGCGTCGAATACGGCGACGCGAACGAGATGCGCACCCGGCATCTGATCAACACGTTCAGCCTCGGCTCCTATCCGGATCTGGTCCGGCTGCGCGAGAAATGGCAGTCCAGATGGGGGAAATGGCCCGCGTTCGCGGCCGCGCTCGTGGTGACGCTGCGCCGGGCCGAACCGATCGAGATCTACCTGGACGACCACTGGCAGCGGGTCTGGTTCCTGTTCGTCGGCAACGGTCCCTACCATCCGCACGGCGCGGTTCCGGCGTTCCGTGACCGTCTCGACTCCGGACTGCTCGACGTTCGCTGGCTGCGTGCCGATCTGCGCTGGTCGCGTACCCGCGCGGTGGTCGCGCTGCTGCTCGCCGCCATCGGGCACAGCCGCGTCTACGGGGAACGACAACTGCCGGAACTGTTCGTGTACCTGCCCCGGGCCGAAGCGCTCGCGGCCGACGGTGAAGTGTTCGGCAGTGCCACCCATCTGCGCTTCACGGTGGCCGGCCAGCTCACGGTGTATCGACGCGACGAATCGAATCCGCTGTGGGTCAACCGCAGCCGGCCGCATCACCGCCGGGCCCCCTGGCTGCCGGACGTATTCCGCTTCCGCTGATCCGGCGTCGGAGTTCGCGGGACCTTCGCCGGTGATCGGCGCCCGGTGCGGTGCGCGCGGACGTTATCCGAATCGGCCGCCGGGACGGTGTCCACGAACCTGGCCGCCTGCGCCGTACGGATCACGGGCTGAGACCCGGAGCGGGGGTTACCGGCGCGGGTCGTCCTCGATCTCCGGGCCGGTATCCGGTCCTGTCACGGGATGTTCCGGTAGCCGACGGGTGCCGAGCAGCGCCGCCATGGCGAGCAGGGCGGTGACCGCGAACGCGGTGTGCAGGGCGTCCAGGCGGGCCGAGCTATTGACCGCGACAACGGTGTCGGCGGTGGATCCGTCGACACCGGCGTCGGTGAGGGCGGTGCGGAGTTGGGTATCGGACAGGAACGGGACACCGTCGGCCAATTGGGTGCCGGCCTCCTGCTGCACCGAATCCGGCACCGCGGGATTGTTCTCGATTCCGTCGAGCACCGAGGAGGTCAAGGTGGCGATGAGCACCGACCCGATCAACGCGGTGCCGAGCGAGGCACCGAGATAGGAGGCAGTGTTCTGCAGCCCACCCACTTCGGCGCTGCGGGATTCCGGCACCGCCGAGACCGTCACCGCGCCCAACTGCGATGCCAGCGCGCCCAGGCCGGCTCCCATCAGCAGCATCGGGATCGCGACCACCCGCGCGTCGGCGCCGGGGTCCATCCCCGCAGCGAGCACCAGTATTCCGACGATCATCGACAGCAACCCCAGCCGGACCACCCGGCGCGGGCCCATCCGGGGCGCCAGTTTCGGGATGCCCACCGCGGTCGCGATCAGCGCGAACGACAGCGGCAGCAACCGCGCTCCGGTGCCGAGCGCGCTGAGCTGCAATACCACCGACAGGAACAGCGGTACCGCGAAGAAAATGCCGGCCTGCACGCTGAACTGGGCGAAGAACATTCCCAGCCCGCCGGTGAGCTGCCGGTTGCCCAGCAGGTCCGGGTCGAACAGCGGTTCCCGGCCACTGCGCACACACGCCGCCAGCCGCTCGCGGAGCAGATAGAGCACGAGCAGTCCGCCCAGGAGCAACCAGATGACCGGTGAGAGCCCGAATATCGCGGGAGCGCCGGGCCGCTCCTGGATCCAGCCCCATTCGCTCGAACGCAGGACCCCGTACACGATCATGGCCAGCCCGCACACCGACAGCACCGAACCCGGCACGTCCAGCCGCGCCTGTTCCGGGGAGCTGTCGTTCATCCGGCGCAGGAGCAGCAGGATCAGGACGACCACGACGACCTCGCCGAAGAAGACCAGCCGCCACGAGGCGTAGGTGGTCACCGCGCCACCCAGCAGCGGGCCCACCGCGATGGCCGCGGCGGCGGCCGCGGCGACCAGGCCGTAGGCCGCCGGACGGCGTTCCACCGCGACGTTGGCGGCCACCAGCGCCACGATCGCCGGCATGATCAACGCCGCGCCGATCCCCTCGAGCAGCGACCAGCCCACCAGCAGGATGCCGAGGTTCGGCGCGAGGCCGGTGACGAACGAGCCGACGCCGTAGACGACCAGTCCGATACCGAAGACGCGCCGCCGGCCGAGGATGGCGCCGATCTTGCCGCCGGTGATCATCAACGACGCCATTACCAGGGTGTAGAGGGTGATGGCGGTCTGGATGCCGGTGATACTGGTGTCGAGGTCCTGCGCCACCGTGGCCATCGAGACATTCATGACCGAACTGTCCAGGGCCATCAGGAACTGGCCCGCGCACAGGACCGCGAGCACCAGGCCGGACCCCGAATCCCGCTCCGGTCGCGTGGGTTGCCCGGTGCTCATCCGCGGCGATCCCGGGTGACCGCTTATTCGGCGGAGTTGAAGTCGATCATCCAGGGCACCGAGAACTTGTCGGTGAGCATTCCGAACAGTTCGGTCCATTCGGTGGTGGCGAGGTGCATATCCACCGATCCGCCCGCGCTCAGGGCATCGAAGACCCGCTCGGCTTCGTCCTTGTCGCTGACCTCCAGACAGACGGTGAAGTTCGGCCGCCGCGGGACCTCGACGGTCTGCCCGGGCGGGCAGTCCGAGCCCATCAGTATCTGCCCGGTTCCGGCCAGCGGCAGCGCGGTATGCGCGACCAGGCTCTTGGCCTCGTCCGGCAGGTTCGCGCCCTCGCCCATATCGCCGAACCGGATCAGTTGGAGTTCGCCGCCGAACACCGACTGGTAGAAGGTGAACGCCTCTTCGGCATTGCCGTTGAACATGAGATACACGTTGACGGATTTCACGGGTCTCCTCCTCTGGTGGTGCGAATGTGCGGATGTCGTGACCAGGGGGAATCGGCACAATCCGGGTACGCCGGGCCGCGGCGCGACGGACTGATCGGCCGAGCGTATCCCGGGTGTACCCGTGCCGGGGCAGATCCCGCCCAGATGCGGATGCCCGAGCGGCCGGATCGGGCGCCCGGCCGGTGTCCGGTGGCGGTGGCCGCGGATCGGCGGCGGAACAGGATCGCCGGGCCGACCCGCCGGATGGCCTTCGTACGCCGGAACGGCCGGGCCGCCGGTGGATACTCGAGGTCTCCGCCCGGCCCGGGCGACCGCATATCCGGCCCTGATGCTTGTGGAGGTTTCCATGGCATTGACCCATCCGTCCCAGCCCGGCGGCCCCGACCGGGACGAGATCTCGGTGAATCCGGTGTTCACCCGGGAACCGGTCGAGGTGCCCCGTAACCGGTTGCCCGCCCGGGAACTCGACAGTGATACCGCCTATCAGATCGTGCACGACGAACTCCTGCTCGACGGCAATGCCCGGCTCAATCTCGCCACCTTCGTCACCACCTGGATGGAGCCGGCGGCGCGGATCCTGATGAGCGAGTGTTTCGACAAGAACATGATCGACAAGGACGAATATCCGCGCACTGCCGAACTGGAGCAGCGGTGTGTGCGCATTCTGGCGGATCTGTGGCACGCGGCCGACCCCGACCATGCCGTCGGTTGCTCGACCACCGGGTCCAGCGAGGCGTGCATGCTGGCCGGGCTGGCGATGAAACGCCGGTGGCAGGTGCGGCGGCGGGCGGCGGGACAGTCGGCCGAGCGGCCCAATCTGGTGATGGGGATCAATGTCCAGGTGTGCTGGGAGAAGTTCGCCGAGTACTGGGACGTCGAACCGCGGGTCGTCCCGATGTCGGGGGACCGGTTCCATCTCACGGCCGACGAGGCGGCGGCCCGCTGCGACGAGAACACGATCGGTGTGGTGGCGATCCTCGGTTCCACCTTCGACGGCAGCTACGAACCGGTCGCCGAGATATGCGCAGCGCTGGACCGGGTGCAGGCCGAGCACGGCTGGGATATCCCCGTGCACGTGGACGGCGCGTCGGGCGCCATGATCGCGCCGTTCTGCGATCCCGACCTGGAATGGGATTTCCGGCAGGACCGGGTCGCCTCGATCAACACCTCGGGCCACAAATACGGGCTGATCTATCCGGGAGTGGGGTGGGTGTTGTGGCGCGATGCCGACGCACTGCCCGACGACCTGGTGTTCCGGGTGAATTATCTCGGCGGCGAGATGCCGACCTTCGCGCTCAACTTCTCCCGGCCCGGCGCGCAGGTGGTGGCGCAGTACTACATGTTTCTGCGGCTCGGCCACCGCGGGTACGCGCGGGTGCAGGGTTACTGCCGGGAGGTCGCGTCGGCGCTGGCCGACCGGATCGCGAGTATGGGTCCGTTCCGGCTGATCACCGACGGCCGGCAGTTGCCGGTGTTCGCGTTCACCCTCGCCGAGGGCGAGACCGGGTATTCGGTCTTCGATGTCTCGGCGGCGCTACGGGAACAGGGCTGGCTGGTGCCCGCCTACACTTTCCCGGCCGACCGGGAGGATCTGGCCGTGCTGCGCGTGGTGGTGCGCAACGGTTTCAGTCACGATCTGGCCGATCTGCTGATCGAGGCATTGGAGCGGGCGCTGCCGAGGTTGCGGGCTCAGCAGGCGCCGCAGCGGGGCGCCGAGGCCGCGTCGTTCTCGCACGGCGCCGATTTCCGGCCGCACCATTCGGGTGTGCGGCGCGCGAAGTCCTGACGGCGCCACGAGCCCTGACGGCGATACGAGCCGTGACAGAGCTGAACCGGCCGTCGAGTC
>JABFXT010000596.1 GCA_013361595.1 Nocardia sp.
ACCGCCGTATGGGCGGTCGCGAAAACCGGCGCCGCCTTCGTGCAGGTCGACCCCGCTCATCCGCGTGACCGGATCGCGCGAATTCTTACCGATTCCGGTGCCGCCACCGGGTTGGCATCGGCCACCTGCCGAGACCGGCTGCCGGCGAACGTCGAATGGCTCGTCCTCGACCGGCCCGGCTTCGCCGCGCAGGCGTCGTCGGCGTCCGCCGCCGCCGTCACCGATGCCGACCGCACCACGGCCCTACGGCCCGAGCACCCGGCCTACCTGGTCTACACATCGGGCTCCACCGGGACCCCCAAAGGGGTGGTCGTCACCCATACCGGAATCGCGAACCTGGCCGCCGAGGAGCGGGCACGGTTCGGTCTCACCGCGACCTCGCGGGTACTCGCCGCCGCCTCACCGAGCTTCGATGTCTCGATCCTCGAATGGCTCGGCGCCGCGGCCGCGGGAGCCACCGCGGTGCTCGCGCCCGCATCGGTGCTCGCGGGCGCCGAACTGGCCGAAACGATCGAGGCCGGGCACGTCACCCACGCGGCTCTCACACCGACAGTCCTCGCCTCCCTGGACCCGGACACCGTCGGCACGCTGGACACGGTGATCCTCGGCGGCGAAACCTGCCCACCGGATCTGGTCGCCCGATGGACACCGGGTCGTACGGTGATCAACACCTACGGGGCCACCGAAACCACGATCATGAGCTGCGCCGCCGCCGCGCTGACCACGATTCCGGACGGCCCGATGTCGATCGGTGGTCCGGTCCGTGGGTTCAGCGCCGTCGTCCTCGACCGCGGATTGCGCCCCGTCCCACCGGGAGTGGTCGGCGAACTGTACCTGGCCGGGCCGGGCCTGGCCCGTGGCTACCACCGGCAACCCGCCACCACCGGAACCCGGTTCGTGCCGGACCCCTATGGGCCGCCCGGGACCCGGATGTACCGCACCGGCGACCTGGTCGCCTGGACCACCGGCCGGACACTGCACTACCGCGGCCGCAACGATCTGCAGATCGAGATCGGGGGCAACCGCATCGAACCCGGCGATATCGAGGCCGCGCTGCGCAGCCGTACCGACGTCGTCCAGGCCGCCGTCACGGTCCGCACCCGCCCTGACGGCGCCGACCAGCTCGTCGGCTATGTGGTGCTCGAACCCGGCGCCGCACTCGACACCTCCGAGCTGACCACCCACCTCGCCGCCCGGCTACCCACCCATATGATTCCGACCGCCTTCGTCGCCCTCGACCGGATCCCGCTCACCGCCGGCGGCAAACTCGACTACCGGGCACTGCCCGTCCCGGGCCGGCCGACCGTCCCGTTCCGGCCGCCGTCCACACCGCTCGAGGCCACGGTCTGCACTGCCTTCGCCGATACGCTCGAAATCGGAAGAGCCGGTGTCGAGGACGGCTTCTTCACGCTCGGCGGCGACTCGCTGGCCGCTGCCCGGCTGGTGGTCCGACTGCGCGAATCGACCGATGTCGACATCCCGGTCCAGTGGATCTTCACCGATCCGACCCCGCGGGCCCTGGCCCGCCGCATCGAGGCCCGCCGCCGCGGCCTCGACGAACCGGAATCCGGCGACGGACTCTCGGTAATGCTCGCGCTACGTGCCACCGGCAGCAGCCCACCGCTGTTCTGTGTGCACCCGGCCATCGGCCTGGCGTGGTGTTTCAGCGGACTCGTACAGCACCTCGACCCCGACCGTCCCGTCCACGGGTTGCAGTCCCCCGTATTCACCGAACCCGACACCGAATTCGACACCCTGGAGGAACTCGCCGCCCGCTATGTACAGGAGATCCGGTCCGTCCAGCCGCACGGTCCGTACCATCTGCTCGGTTACTCGCTCGGCGGCACCATCGCGCACGCGATCGCCGTCCGGCTCCGACAGGACGGCGAGCGCGTCGACACACTGGCCATGATGGACACCCGGGTTGTCACCGCCGACAGCGTCCGGGCCCCCACACCTACCATCGGGAAGATGCTCGCCGAGGTCACGGGCCTTCCTGTTGCCGAGGACTCCGCCGAGCTCGCCCTCGCCGCCGTGGCCGATCCACCGGCCCGGTACGGCGGACTCGGCGCAGCCCTGACCCCGGAGCATCTCGAGGTCCTGCACCGCGATTACACCCGGCTCGTCGACCTCACCTGGACTCACCGGCCGGCGCCGTTCGACGGTGACCTGATCTACTTCAGCGCCACCCCGGGCGACGAAGACACCGGCTCCTCCCCGGCTCTCGCATGGGCCGACCACATCACGGGTCGTATTGCCGAGCACCATATTCCGGTCCGGCACGACCGGATGACCGATCCCGGCGCACTGCGCTCGATCGGACTCGTCCTCACCGAACACTTCCGCTCCGCCCTGACTCCTGCGTCGGAGACCCCGACTCCAGCAAGGGAAAACCGATCATGACCACCGAATCCGCTGTAGGCACCCGTTCCGGCATCGAGCCGGTCAACCTGTTCGATCCCGATCCGGTGAGCGCCGTCGCCGAACACGCGCTCGCCGCCGAACTACGACGGTGGACCACCGAGTACCTGTGCCGACCCCATCAGGATCTCGGCCGCCACGGCCCCGTCTGCCCCTATATGACCCACGCCGTCAACCACCGGTTCCTGTGGGCCGCATTCTTGGATGGTCGCCGTTTCGAGGTGGAACGGATAGCCGCCGTCGTCGACGACCTCTACGACCTGTATCCCGTCCTGCCGCCCCAGGACTCGCCCGATTCCGGTTTCAAAGCCGTTCTCGCGGTCTTCCCCGACCTCACCGACTACGCCGGCATCGAAGCCGTGCAGCGCGAGCAGAAATCCCGGTTCGTGGAACACGGCCTGATGCTCGGCCAGTTCTACCCGGGCTGTACCGTCGCCGGGCTGCACAATCCCGACTTTCCGGCACTCGATTCGCCGCTGCCCCTGCTCGCCGTCCGCCATATGGTCCCCACCGATTTTCCCTTCCTCAAGACTCGCGCCGACTGGATAGACTCCTATTTCAGGATCTTCGCCCCGGCGATACCCGAGTTCATCACCACCGCCATGGCGGACGAACTCGCGCACAGCGCGGACGGTGCGTAGGGGATCCGATCGCGCACGGCCCGACACTCGCGAACCGCAGGTGGCTGCTCCCTCCGCTACGTGCCGGACAGCACTTCGAGACCCCGTTTCCGGTCCGGTCAGCGAGTGACCAGTTCGAACTGGTCACCGGACTGACGGCAGAACCAGGTCTTGCCCAGCCCTTCTCCGCCGAATTTGTCCACCCCGTTCGCCACACATGCCCCCTGTGAAGGGTAGTAACCGATGGTTGTATCGGCCGCCGCGATGCCGGCCGCGCCGAAGGTGAAGGCCGCGATCATCGCCCCAGTGATCAGATGCTTCATCATGGTGGAAAGTCTAGAGCGGGAGGCTGCTGTTGCGCTCCTGAATTATGTTGGCCGGAAGGAGTATTCGCCGGCTGTGGGGGCCGCGCATCGAGGGTTCGCAGCTGTGCTGCCCACTGCCACCGGCTGCCCGTTCCGGCCGGAGTACGGGGCAGCGCTGTACTGTCGGGGATGGAAAGATGGACCGGGAATATTCCCGTGATCGACCAGTGGAGCTCAGGAGAATCCATGCCTACATCAGGAGAGTTCCCCGGCATCGGTATGCCGAGTTTCGACGCGTCGTCGTCGGCTATGGACGGCCTGGGTCCGGTGGAAATGGAAACACCCACCGAAGATCTCGTCGTCGACGGTATCCTCGACACCTTCGTCACCACCGGTCCCGATTCGACGAGTGTGTGGACCGATACCGACCTCGACGGCTACGCCGACCGGCTGAGCGTGGTGGAGAACGACGGCGACTACTCGGCGTGGGAATACCACCGCAATCCGGACGGGACGGGCGACTGGCGGCAGACCGATCAGGGGAAAGTGGGGGAGTGAACGGGGCACCGGACACACGTGGCGGGATGGAAGCGATACCCGGGCCCGCGCGTCGAACCGGGTGGTAGTCGGCGGGGCTGCCACGTTCCGTCCCGGTGGTAACCGGAATGCGAACGTATCGACTCGGAAACGAGAACGGGGCCCGCTGGTCGGTGACACCGCGAACATGTCTCACGCACCTAGCGTGGCCGTTATGAGCATTCCCTCGATGGAACTGAACAACGGCGTGACGATCCCGGTTCTCGGGTTCGGTGTGTATCAGACGCCGCCGGACGAGACGATCGCGGCGGTCGGTGCCGCGTTGTCGACCGGCTACCGGCATATCGATGCCGCGGCCGCCTATGGCAACGAACGTGAGGTCGGCGAAGCGATCCGCCGCTCGGGGCTCTCGCGTGCGGAGGTTTTCGTGGAGACGAAGATCTGGATCACCGACTACGGCTACGACACCACCCTGCACTCGTTCACCAAGAGCGCCGGTAAGCTCGGTGTGGAGCAGACCGCCAGGTGATCCCGAAGTCGGTCACCCCGTCGCGTATCGCGGAGAATTTCGCGGTGTTCGATTTCGAGCTCGACGCCGACCAGCTGGCGGCCATCGACGCGCTGGACACCGGTGTGCGGGGTGGTCCCGAGCCGGAGCAGATCACGCGGGCGAATTTCGGGATCGAGAGTCCCGAACCCTGTTCTTCGAGTGGGCACCCGTTGGTCTGCTGTCGGTCGACGCCTGTTTCGATGGGTTCCGAGAGGAGGCCGACGATGACGACGTGCGGTTCGGCGAGTGGACTGTGGAATCACCCTATCGGTGCCGAACTCGTTCGCGGTGCCGCCGAACTGGAGCGGACCGATCGCGGGTGGCTTTCGCATCGGCTGCCCGCGGCGGCTCGTGCGCAGTGCGACGATCCGCGGCTGGCCGCCGCGGAGGCGCAACCGTCGGGTGTGCGGCTCGTGTTCCGGACCTGCTCGACCGTGGTCGAAGTCGATCTGCTGCGGACCCGCAGTGTCCTCGTCGGAGTGCCGGATCGTCCGGACGGCACAGTGGATCTGCGGGTGGACGGCAACCTGGTCGGCAGCGCGACCACCAGCGGCGGCGATGTGGTGCGCACTGATCTGGTGTCGGGGTCGACCGAGCTACAACGCGGCCGCGTGGGCACGGTGCGTTTCACCGGATTGCCATCGCGAGAGAAGCTGATCGAGATCTGGTTGCCGCACTATGAGCGCATCGAACTCGTCGCGTTGCGTACCGACGGAGCCCTCGTGCCCGTTCCCGCCGGAGAACGCCGGGTCTGGTTGCATCACGGCAGCTCGATCAGCCAGGGCTCCAATGCCGCGAGTCCGAGTACCCCCTGGCCCGCGCTGGCCGCCGGGCTCGGCGGCGTCGAACTGGTGAATCTCGGGCTGGCCGGCAGCGCGATGCTCGACCCGTTCACCGCACGCGCGATGCGCGATACGGCGGCCGACCTCGTCAGTGTCGGTATCGGCATCAATCTGGTCAACGCCGACATCATGCGGTTACGCGCGTTCGGCCCCGCGGTCCACGGATTTCTGGACACCGTCCGGGACGGGCATCCCGACACACCCCTGATCGTCATCGGTCCGATCCACTGTCCGATCCACGAAAACACTCCGGGCCCGGGCGCGTTCGATACGGCCGCCCTGCGTGCGGGGAAAGTCCGGTTCGTCGCGACAGGCGACCCCGCGGACGCCGCGCGCGGCAGCCTCACCCTGTCGGTGGTTCGCGACCGGCTCGCCGAGATCGTCGAGAATCGGAAGGCCCACGACCCCCACCTGCACTACATCGACGGCCGAGATCTCTACGGAGCCGACGACAGCGCCGAACATCCTCTGCCCGACAATCTGCACCCCGACGCCGCGACGCACGAACTGATCGGTGCTCGTTTCGCCCGCCTGGCCTTCGCGGACGATCTCGGCAACGGTGATTCCGGCTGGTTCGCTCGGTAGTTGTCCCGGTCCGGCACAGCGCGCGCGGGGCCGCCGGCGTCGGGCTCGACTCCGGTAGCCGCGCCTGGAACAGCGCCTTCGGAATCGGGTACGGCTCTGCCTCGATGGCGACGGTCAGCGCAGCCGGGCGGGGCGGGCCGCATCGGCGACACGCAGTTCGAGCTCCACCGCGATCTCGTCTATTTCGAGGGCGTGCCGGAGATCGGTGACGGCGTCGTCGGCGATGCGCTGACGCAGGGCGGCCATATCGGCGTCGGGTTCGGCAGTCACGACCAGGAACAGCTCGGGGGTTTCCCGGGACCCGGTCAACCACGCGGAAGCCGATCTGACACCGGGGAATTCCTCGATATCGGCAGCGACCGGGGCCGCGGCGGTTCGCGAGGCCACGGTGGTGCGGCCGGCCGCACCGTCGGCTTCGATACGCCACGTCCGGGACGCGGGCATCCGGAAGGCCTGGGCGAACAGCCAGCGCAGGCACAGGAGTGCGAGCACTGCCGCGCCGGCGATCACGGCCACGAATACCCACGTCGGTGGGGCGGCGGTTCCCGGCACCAGCCGGGCGTCGGTGTCCACCCAGTTCAACCGGTCGAAGTGGGCGGCCAGCGCGAGGCCGCCGACAGTGGCCAGTACCGCACCGAGCACGGCGAGCACGGCTCTGTTGGCGATCGCGGGGTGGTTGGACCGAGCCATCGTCAAGCTCCTGTTCGCGGTACGCCGGGTGTGGGTGGAGTGGCCGCGGTGGCGCGGCGCACCGTCTCACCGGACTGTCGATCTTTCCCGCGCCGCTGCGCTGCGGGCCGCGGTCCGCGCAACCTGACACCGACCTTCTTCACGGGGCGACCTGTCTGCTGGATCCGGGCGCCGACCACGCCGCAGATCTCGTCGGCCAGACCTTCGCGGTCGTGGAGGTCGGTGTGGGCGGTGACGGTCACCCGGGCGCGGCGGACCTGCACTTGCGCCGAACGCACCCCGTCGACCGAAACCGCGGCGCTGCGCAGTGTCGCCCGCAGGTCCCGGCGGGCGATCCCGGCCTGGATACCGTCGTCGGCGACGGTATCCAGCGGCAGCACGAGCGCTGGTCCGGGGATCACCGCGGCCAGCAACATCACCGCGCCGAGCGCAACGACAGCCACGGCCACGGCGGCAACCAGCGGATCGTCCCAGGTGAGACCGTGCAGATACCGGGCGAGGTCATCGTAGGAGAGATATTCGCGAGCGCCGGTCAACCGTTGGACCAGCGAGACGATCACCGCGATACAGGCCGTCAGCAGGATTCCGGCGATCAGTATCGCCGGAACGATTCGCCGCGGCCGGCGGATCACCGGACCCTCCCGTTTGCCGGGGTCGATCTCGTCATCTCGTCGACGACGATATCGACGCGGGATACCCCCAGCCCGGTCAGTTCCTCGGTGCGTCGGATCAGGTGGTCTCGGCAGGCCTCGGTGACCCGT
>JABFXT010000906.1 GCA_013361595.1 Nocardia sp.
CGTCGACCGCGGGCAGGGTGGGATCGGCGCGGGCGGCCCGGGTGAACACGGCCACGGCGACCGGATATTCGTCCGGGAACTCCACCACGGCGACCTCGTTGCGGATGATGCCGATGGTCCCGGTTTTCCCGGCCACCGCGACACCGCGGTGCGGGAATCCGGCGGCGATCCGATGCGGCCAGACCTGGCGGCGCATGACCGCGCACGCGAAATCCGTCTGTTCCCGGGACAGCACCCGGCCGCGCCAGAGCGCCGACAGCAGCCGCGTCATCTCCACGGGGGTGGTCGCGCGGGTATAGGCCGGATCGTAGGCGGAGACCGTCCAGGCCTCGTCGTTGTCGGCCAGCGCCGCGAACGCTTCGGCCGTACTGTGGGTATCGGTGTCGCGCACCAGGCTGCGCTGGATATCGGCGGTCCCGCCGACCAGCCGGGTGTGGTTCAGTCCCAGCGACTCCAGCAGTTCGTGGACGGCGGCCGGTCCGATTTCGCCGAGCAGTTGGTCCGCTGCCGCGTTGTCGGACACCGTCATCATGGTGGTCGCCAGATCGCGCCGGCTCATCGTGATCGGATCGTGCAGGGCGGAGATTCCGGTGGGACCCGGCGTGCATTCCGCCGGGATCAGGGTGAGCCGGGACAGCGGATCGAGGTCTCCGGCGTCCACGGCGCGACAGAAGGCGAGCAGCAGCGGCAGTTTGTACACCGACGCGGTGACCACGCGTTCGGTCCCGCCGACCGAGACCTCGTCGCCGCTGCCGTCGCAGCGGCGGGCGTGCAGCCGCCCGGTGCAGCCCGCGTCGGCGAAGACCGCGCGAATACGATCGCTCGTGGTCACCGCAGGCGCTCCCGGTAGAGGACACGGTCCAGGGCGTCGGCCTGTTCCTCGGCACCGGGCCGGTGGATCACCCGGCAGCGCAGCGCGACCGCCTGCGGGGCCATCCGCAACCAGGCGACACCCGGGATATCGGACGGTGCGGTGGTGGTCAGCCCGAAGCTGGTCCCGGCGGCCACGGCCGCGAGGACGGCCCGGTCGTCGTGCACGGTGACCGTCTGGACGTCGAGCCCGCGCTCCCGCAGCAGATCCCGGACCGTATCGGAGGCAGGCGGATTGGCGGCGCGGGGATACGCGGCATAGGTGAGGTCGGCCAGCATCGGGAACGCCGGGCGCTCGGTGGCCGCGCTGCGGTGACCGGCCGGGACGACGATCCAGCGGGGGAGTTTCACCACGGATCGGGTCTCGACGCCGTCGACGAGAGCCGGATGTTCGATCACCGCCAGATCGCACAGCCCCGACCGGACGGCCGCCACCAGGTCGACCGTCGTCCCCATATCGGTGGATACGGCTTCCCCGGCGGTGTTCCCGGTGCGCAGTACGGTCACACAGGCGGTGACCATCCGGTCGGGTAACGCCGAGGTGGCGCCCCAGTGCACCGTGCCGCGGGTGCGGGCGATCCGCTGTGCTTCGGCGAGTAGCCGTTCCGCGTCGTCCACCAGTAGCCGCGCCCGCGGCAGCAGTTGCCGGCCCGCCGCGGTGAGCACCGCGCCCTGCCGGGTGCGGTGGACCAGTTCGACGCCCAGCCGGTTCTCCAATCGCCGCAACCCCTGGGACAGCGGCGGCTGGGTCATATCCAATACGGTGGCGGCCCGTCCGAAATGTCCTTCATCGGCGATCGCGACGAAATAGCCGAGGTGGCGGATCAGGTCCATAGCGATATTGAACCAGCGACGCGGGACGGGCCCGCCGAACTGCGGTTTCACCGTCCGTTCCGAGCCATTAAAACGACGTCTAGCTGGCGTTATATCAAATGCGACTGGTGCGCGGGAGTGTCGGATATTGGCGGCGGCCCGGCGGGCGGTGTCTGCTGCGAGAGTGAAACCGAACCGATCCGCGTATCGCATCCTGTCGAGTCGGCGTTCATTGGCCCTCGTCCTCACGGCGGTCGCATTGTCCGCCGCGGCGTGCGGGGGCGGAGACACCGGTACACCGCCCGCCCCGCCCGCGGCCGATGCCCAGGAGACCACCGACCTGAGCAACACCCTGATGGCGCTCCAGGCGAGATACAACGTGCTGTTCGGCATCGCCGCCGTCGATACCCGGGGCGGCCGGACCTTCGAATGGAACGCCGACGACCGCTTCGCGATGTCCTCGACTTTCGAGGTGTACGCGGTAGCCGCGATATTGCGCCTCGCCGAGCGCCGGGAGCTGGATCTGAACGACAAGGTGCTGATCACCCGGCAGGATCTCGTGCTGAGTTCACCGGTCACCAGCTATCACGCCGGTGAGCTCATGAGCTACTACGACCTGTGCCGGGCGGCGCTGGTGCGCAACGACAACACCGCGGTGAACCTGCTGCTGCGGCGGCTCGGCGGCCCCGGGGCGGTGACCGAGTTCGCGCGTTCGATCGGGGATCCGCAGACCCGGCTGGATCGCTGGGAGCCGGAACTCAACGAGGCGCTGGCCGGCGACCCCCGGGACACCAGCACCCCGTCCGCACTGGCCGGCGGCTACCGCAAACTCGTTCTCGGCGACGGACTGAGTACCGAGTACCGCCGGATGCTCACGAGCTGGATGCGTTCGAGTGTGACCTCGCGTGAACGGCTGCGTAAAGGTTTGCCGGTGGGGTGGGTGGCCGCGGACAAGTCCGGAAGCGGCGCGTACGGTACCGCCAACGACGCCGGGGTGGTGTGGAGTCCCACCGGGACATCGCTGGTGCTCGTGATCTTCAGCCGCTCGACCACCGGCTATCCGATGGCGGCCGGGGCCGACGCCGCGGTCGCCGATGCGACGGCCGCGGTCCTGGGCACCATGTCGCAGTGAGACCCACTCGGGCGTGCTGCCGGTGGGCAACCGAAGAAATTCCGCCTCCCACGGGGCCCCCGGCCCGGGCCCCGGTCCGCGCGGTATCCGCCCCACGTATCACGGGGTGAAACGCAGGGTCACGGTCGCGGTGACCGGTCGGGCCCGGCACGGCAGTATCCGGCCCGCCTCGCGATCCTGCGCGGTGATCGCCAGTAGCGGGTCGTCGTCCATTTCGGCGCGCCCCTCTTCGACGGTGGCGAGGCAGGTTCCGCACGAGCCGCCGAGACAGGAATAGGGGAGATCCTCGCGCCGGGTGAGTGCCGCGTCCAGGATCGTGTGGTTGCGGGGCATCTCGAATTCCAGCGGTTCGCCGTATCCGGTGAGGGTTACCCGGCTCGGGGCCCCGGGGGCGGGCGGTGGTGCGGGGGTTCCGGTCTCGAACAGTTCGGTGCGGATCCGGGTCCGTTCGACGCCCTGTGCCCCCAGCGCGGTGATCGTCGCGGTCAGCAGAGCCTTCGGTCCGCACAGGAACCATTCGTCGGCCTCGTCCCGCACGATCTCGGCCGGATCCATCCGATCGAACCGGAAGCGCGTGCCGGGGGCGGCGAACCGCAGTCCGGTGCGCTGCCGGGACAGATGATGGGTGACCTGCAGTCGCCCCGGATAGCGTTCGATCAGTTCGCGGATCGATGCGGCGAGCATGATGTGCGTGTGGTCACGGCTGCCGTAGTGCAGGGTGACGGTGCTGTGCGGTTCGGCCGCGAGCAGGGTGGCGACGATCGATACGATCGGCGTGATACCGCTACCCGCTGCGATCGCGGTGTACCGGCGGCGGGCCGCGGGATCCGGGGCCGTGGTGAAGGTACCGGTGGGTTCGGAGACATAGAGTGCCGTGCCGGTGACCCGGCGGTCGGATACGTAGGAACCGAAGGCCCCGCGATCGTGGCGGCGCACCGCGATTCGTAGCCGGTCCGATCCCGCGGGATCGCACAGCGAATAGCTGCGGCGAATCGGTTCGCCGTACCTGGTGCCGCGGATCACCACGTGCTGACCGGCCGCGAAGCCGTACGCGGCGCGCAGTCGCGCGGGGACCTCGAACTCGACGATCGCGCTGTCGGGAGTATCGCGGACCACCGAGCGCACCGTGAGCCGATGGAAGCCGCGCGCCGGACCGTGCGGTACCGGATCGAACAGTGCGGGCGGCGTGGGCGCGGGCCGGTTCGCACCCGGCCGCAGCAGCTTCCGGATCGCGAGATCGCCCAGGGCCCGTGCGGTCCGGGCGACGAGATCGGGACGAAGTATGGCGGTCGGTGGTTCGAGCAGTCCGGCGATCCGGGAGATCTGCCGGCCGATCGCCGCGTCGCGTTCGCCGACCGCCATCGCGAGCCCGGCCAGCGGGCCCAGCGCCCGCATCACCGGCCGCCCGGAGGCGTCCACATGGGGCATGGCCAGATCGAACAGCGCCGTGATCGCCCACGCGTCGTCGACGGCGGCCGCCGCTGCCCGGAACCAGCGCCGGGGCAGGTCGTGGTCGCCGGCGGCCAGTACGGCCCGCAACTCGAGTGCCTGGAGCGCGGATACCGTCATACCCTGGCCGAAGGCAGGGCTGAAACTGCATACGGCATCGCCGAATACGAGCAGCCCCGCGGGAAAACGGTCGAGACGCTCGTAGCGCCGGCGTTGATTGGCGGGGTAGCGGTAGGTCGCGATATCGGTCAGGGGCTCGGCGTCCACCAGGGCTGCCCGGATATCCGGCGGTGCGACCGACGACGCGAATCGCCAGAATCCGTCCGGATCGGTGGGTGGATGATCCGCGCCGTAACCGATCAGCGTGAGAATGTGCCGGCCGTCCTCGACCGCGAACAACGCCAGGCCCCGGGCGGGGTCCTGGTCCGCCACCACGATCTCTTTGTCGGTGGGCGTGGCAGCGGCGGGTAGCCGCAGGTAGCGGCTCGCGTATTTCATATCGATCCGCACCCCCTCCGCGGCCGGGCGCGGGTAGTCCAGCCCGGCGAGCCAGTCATTGATCGGGCCGTGGCGTCCCATGCAGCTCACCACCAGAACCGCCGGGAAGTCCCGGTCCGCCGCCCGGACGCCGGTGATCCGGGTCCGCTCGGCGTCGGTGCGCAGTTCCGTGGCGGTGGTGTCATCGATGAACCGCACACCGGGTAGTGCCCGGACGCGTTCGCGCACCCGCTGTTCGAGGAAGGGGCGGCTGGCCTGGAGCAGGGAGTATCCCGAATCGGACTGCCGCAGCGTATGCCCGGCTATGGTCATCCGCATCTCGGTCAGGGACCGGCATTCGACCGCGCCCTCGGCGAGCAGCTGGGCGGTGAGGCCGGGGAACAGTTCCTCGAGGATTTCCCGACCGCGGGCCAGCAGGGCGTGGACATGCCTGCCCTGGGGGACTCCCCGCCGATCCCCCGGGGCCGAGAGGTCGTCGCGCTCGATCACCGTGACCTCGGCGAAGCTCTCGCTGAGCACCCGTGCGGCCAGCAGTCCGGCCATGCTCGCGCCCAGCACCACGGCCCGCTCGCGGCCCGGCGGTGCTACCGACGTATCTCCGGTACCGGACATGTTCGCCTCCGACATCGTCGTCCTCGTTGTCTCGGCGCCGGTGGAACTCCACGACCGTTACTGAGACTATTCGACAAATTAGTCTCAGTACGTGGATGTGGCAAGCCGCCGGTGTCGCGCGGTAGAAAGAGCCATGACCTCGTCGACCCGATCATCGGACGTGCTGCTGGACGCGGCGGTCGCGCTCATCGGGGAGAGCGGCCTGGACGGCCTCACCCACAACGCCGTCGCCGCCCGGGCCGGCGTATCCCGGGCCACCGCCTATCGCGAGTTCGGGGACAAGGACGGGCTGATATCCGCGGTCGGGCGGCACGAGGTGGGGAAAATGGTCGCCGCCGCGTTCGGCGTGCTCGAACTCGACGGCACGGTCGACGAGATCGCCCGTTCGGCCACCCTCTTCGCGCTGCGCTACCTGCGCGACCATCGCGCCTTCAACTATCTGCGTGTGCACGAGCCGGCCTGGTTGCTCACGATCGCCATCGAACACGAGAATGCCCAGCTGAATCTGGTCGAATCGGTCGCCGCGATCGCCGAACCGCTGATCGCGGGCCGCGACGACGGGCGGCTCGCGCTACCGCCGCGCCACGCGGCCGAAGTAGTCGTCCGGACCGTGCTCTCCCATGCGCTCATCCAGGACAGCGGACTGACCGACGACCAGATCGCCGCGACGGTGGCCCGGGCGATCACCCGCGCACCGCGCTGACGGTGACGGCGTTATCCGGGCCGGACGACCAGGCCCACCGCCGCGGCGAAGGCCGGGGCGAGATCGAGCAATTGGTCCGGAGTCACGATCGCGCCGCGCAGGGCATCGACTCCGTCGTCCACCCGAAGCGACCGTGCCCCGCGGAAATCCACCTTCGTCAGCCGCGCGCCGCGGACCACGAGCGCCGAGATCTCCGAGCCGGGGAACTCGACCTCGGTCAGTTTCGCGCTCCCGAAATCGACGTGCCGGAGCACGCAATCGACGAACCGGACCTTTGTCAGGTTCGCGGCGCGGAAGTTCACCGAATCGAGTTTGCAGTTGTGGAATTCCACCCGGCGCTATTCGGCGCCACTCGCCTCGACCCCCGACCACGCGCCCTCGACGATCTCGGTATCCGTCCACACCGTGTCCGCCGTATCGGTTCCGGTGATCCGCACTCCGTGCAGCCAGACCTCGCTGAATCGCGCGCCCCGCGCCGAACCCCCGTCCAAGTGCGCCGATCGGAAGGCGCACTGGTCGAACACGGTATGCCGCGCGTCCGGATCGGCGAGGACCGTATCGTCGAACAGCAGGCAGTCGTATTCGCCTTCGACGCCGATCGGGCCCGCCGGTTCCAGCAGGTTCGCGAACGGTAGATCGGACAGTTCCCGCGGCATGGCACCCTCACGAGATCGCAATCGACAACTCGGTGGACTTCGGCCGCAGACGCTACACCCGCCCGCCGCCACGGGCCGCACTCACGGTCGTGTCGCGGTGGCCGCCGGTGCGCGATCCGATCGCGCTGCCGCGAAATGACCGCGGCGGGTGGTCGATTCGTAGTCGGCGCGGTAGGGGTCACGGGCGCGCAGCGTCCGGAACCGGGGTGGCGGGTGCGGCGCAGATGCTCGGGCACGGTCGCCGGGGCCGACGGATGGGGCGGCGTCCGGCGTGTACCGCACCGTCCTTCATCGGCCGGTAGTGCGCGCGGGCCGTTTCGAGGGTGATCTCGCCGGCGAACGCGCCGGGCGTCGGTGTGTGTGTCACGGCCATCGATCTGCGCGAACTGCGCCTTTCCTGAATTGAGAATGATATTCTCGCTGGTGCGGCTCCGGCGGCGCGAAATCGGCTCCGCCGGATGTCGAAAGGCCTCGTGCGCATGCGGATATCGCATGCTCGTATCTATCCTTACAAAGATTGCACTACTTGTTGCGCTTGCCTGGGTGGGGCGTTAGATTCCTTACAAGTCCTCGAC
>JABFXT010000612.1 GCA_013361595.1 Nocardia sp.
GCGGCGCGGGTGGCGGCCGGTCGACCGGACCGTGCGGCGAACGCGGTGTAGGTGATCGGTTCGCCCGCCGCGACGGTGCGCAGCACATCCCACGCGTGCTGGAGGAATTCGCCCGACCGCTGCCGCACCGGTATCGGATCGATCGCCGCCGGTTCGCCGCGATGGTAGGCGGTCACCGCATCGGTCACGGCGCCCAGTTCTCGCCGGCCGCGCAGGTCGTCCGGCCGCAGTCCGGGATGGATCAGCGTGCGGAGCATCTCGGGATCGGCGGTCCAGCCGGATGCCAGGACCGCCCCGTCGGACGCCACGATCGTGGTGAACGGGCCGAGCGGAGTGTCGACGGTCGCGAAATCGGCGGTGCCGACGGCGGTCGGTGCCGGCAGAGTGGCGGTGGAGGCGGACATCAGTCGGTACTCGCTTTCGTATCGGAATCGGTGGCGGGCGCGGTGGTGTCCCGGGATTCGGCCCGGGCGCGCAGTTCGGTCCGCCACAGGTGCATACAGAGGTAGGAACGCCAGGGTGACCAGCGCGCCGTATCGGTGAGGTCGATACCCTGCCGGGCCGCGCCGCGGCGGATAACCAGGTCGGTGTGCAACATGATGTCGGGGTCGGCGAGCAGTCGCATCGTGACGTAGTCCGCGGTCCACGGTCCGACGCCGTCGAGGGCGAGCAGATCACGCCGCAGTTCGGCGGCGGTCCGGCCCTGGTGCAGGACCAGGTCACCGGCGGCCAGCGCCGCGGCGGCGGCGGTGATGGACCTGATCCGCTGGGTGGGGCCGGTCAGTACTTCGGCGCCGCGTTCGGCGATCACGGCCGGGGTGGGGAAGAGCCGGCTCACCGGCCCGTCCACCGGTTCGCCGAGCGCGGCGACCAACCGGGCGGTATGGGTATTGGCCGCCGCTACCGAGATCTGCTGACCGATCATGGTGCGCAGCAGCAACTCCGGCCCGTCCACGCACCCCGGTACCCGGATCCCGGGGTCGAAACGGGGACCGTGTGCCGGCCCGGTGGTCTCGCCGGCCCGGGCGAGCGCCTCGTCGATCGCCACCGGGTCGGCGTCGAGGTCGAGCAGATGCCGGACCCGGGCGACCGCGGGCGCGAGATCGCGCATATCGCGCAGGGTCAGTTCCGCGTGAACGTATCCGGGCCGCACCGCCAGCCGTACCCCGGCGTGACCGTGCGGGGTGTGGATATTGCGCAGATAGTGGTTCTGTCCGGCCGCGGTCTGCCAGAGTTCGAGGCCGGGCGCCACATGGGCGGACAGGAACCAGTCCAGCCAGTCGCGGTCCAGCGGCGCCCGGTAGGGCAGGCGCAGGGTCAGGGTGCCGTTGGTCGCGGCGGCGCGGTCGCCGGTGCGCTGCGCTTCGGTGCGCATGGTGCTGGGACTGACCGCGAACACCTCGCGGACGGTGTCGTTGAACTGCCGGATGCTCGCGAAACCCGCGGCGAAGGCGATATCCGACATCGGCATGGCCGTGGTCTGGATCAGCAGTCGCGCGGTGTGGGCCCGGTGCGCGCGGGCCAGGGCCAGCGGTCCGGCGCCCAGTTCGGTGGTCAGCACCCGGGTGAGCTGGCGCTGTGAATAGCCCAGTGCCGACGCCAGCGCGGGTACACCGCCGCGTTCCACCACACCGTCTCCGATGAGCCGCATGGCGCGGGCGGCGAGGTCCGCGCGGGTGTTCCACAGCGGGGACCCCGGTGCGGCATCGGGTAGGCAGCGGCGGCAGGCACGGTAACCGGCCTGCTGGGCCGCCGCCGCGGTGGGCAGGAAGCTCACATTGGTGCGCTTCGGAGTGATCGCCGGGCAGGACGGCCGGCAATAGATTCCGGTGGTGCGCACGGCGGTGTAGAACTGTCCGTCGAAACGGGAGTCGCGGGCCGAGACCGCGCGATAGCAACGTTCGAAATCCAGGGCCGTGATGCTCACCCCACACACGATGTCAGCTCACGAAGCCTCGAGCTAGCGGAAAACAGACATCACCGCCGAACGTCGCCTACGCGCCGCGACATCGTGCGGTGTGTACGCCCGATCGTCGCCACA
>JABFXT010000536.1 GCA_013361595.1 Nocardia sp.
CACTTCTCCTGTTTCTGGTCGAGGTCGCCCGGCCGGACGGTATCGGGGCGGGGCGACGACTGTCAGATAATCGGAACTCTGTATCCGTACACCGTTCCTCCACGGCCCAGAGTAGGCATATTGCATTGTGGTCAGCCACCTTTAGCGCGTATTTGTGTACTAGTTCGGAGCATGAATGAACTAGTACACTTATCGGGAATATCGGAGCTGTATCGCCACATCGGAGGAGCTATGTCGTCGCAGTCGCAGCAACCGGATCCGCCCTACCGGGCGATCGCCGCCGCGATCCGCGCCCGGATCGCGAGCGGTGACCTCCGCCCCGGGGACCGGGTGCCCTCGATCAGGCAGATCGCCCAGCGGTGGGGGGTCGCGGTCGCGACCGCGACCAAGGTGACGGCGGTACTGCGCGCGGAAGGCCTGGTCGAATCGCGAGTCGGATCGGGCACCGTGGTCAGCGCATCCGCGGCTCCGAGCGTCCCGGCGGCGCCCGCACCGGCCGTCGTGAAACGGTCGGGGGAGCCCGCCGACCGGGAGCCGCACCGCGAGCGCTTGTTGCGCGCCGCTGTCGCGATCGCCGATACAGAAGGCCTGGACGCGGTGTCGATGCGACGTCTCGCGGCCGAGCTCGGTGTCGGGCCGATGTCGCTGTACCGGCAGGTGGCGAACAAGGACGAATTGCTCACCGAGATGGCCGGAGCGGTCTTCGGGGAACTGGATCTGCCGCAGCCGGGTTCGCGCGGGTGGCGCGCCGACCTCGAGGAGATCGCCCGCCTGCAATGGCGGCTGTGCCGGCGGCATCTGTGGCTGCCCCGGGTCGTCTCGTTCACTCGCCCGCTGCTCGCACCCGCCATGATGGCGCAGACCGAATGGATACTCCGGGCGCTCGACGGGCTCGGACTGTCCGCGCAGACCCGGATGCGTGAAGCGCTCACCCTGCACTCTCTCGTCGTCACCGTCGCGCTGTCGGCGGCGGCGGAAGCGGAGGCGGAGCAGAGCACCGGTGTCACGCTCGACCGATGGCGGTCCGCGGCACGCGTCCGCGCGGACGAACTGCTCGGTTCCGGTCGCTTTCCACGGCTCGCCGGAACCCCCGAGGAAACGACGGCCGATCTCGACGGACTGTTCGAATACGGATTGGCCCGCCATCTGGACGGTGTAGCCGTGATGCTCGCGGAACAGGCCCGCGCCCGCGCGACGGGCGACCGGACTCCCGCGCCGTAGGCGGATCGTCCCGGGCGGACCGGACGCCGTATCTCGTGGCGCCGTCAGCGTGGCGTGATCAGCACCGGCATATGGCGGACCCCGGTGTGTTTGTTGCTGCGGACATATTCGATCGGTCCGGTGGTGTCGAGTCGTTCGACCCGGTCGAGCAGTACATCGAACATGACCCGCATCTCCAGCCTGGCCAGTGCCGCGCCGAGGCAGAAGTGCGCGCCGCGGCCGAAGGCCAGATGCGGATTACGGGCTCGCCCGATATCGAAGGTATCCGGGTGGTCGAATACCGCCTCGTCGCGGTTGGCCGAGGCCCACCACAGCGTGACCTTGTCCCCGGCGGCGATGCGCCGGCCGCCGATCTCCACATCGCGCGTCGCGGTACGCCGGTTGTAGGGCGTGGACGAAGCCCAGCGCAGCACCTCCTCGACCGCGGCCGGGACGAGATCGCGGTCCCGGTGGAGAGCCTGCCAGGCGCGGCGATCCACGGCGAGCGCCGACATCCCGAGCGCGATCGAGTTGCGGGTGGTCTCGCTACCGGCCGCGATGATCAGACTCAGGAACATGCGTTGCTCGTCGCCGGTGAGCGGTTCGCCGTCGATGCGGGCGTGGGTCACCACCGACAGCAGATCCGGCCCGGGCCGTGCGCGTTTGCGTTCGAGGAGTTCGGTGCCGTAGGTGAACATACGGGCCTGTGCCCGCGCGAGGCGGTCGTCGACCTGGCCGACTTCCCGGTCGTCGTAGTCGAGCGTGGTGTTCGCCCAGTCCATCAGTTCGTGGCGGTCCTCCTGCGGAACTCCCGCGAGTTCGGCGACGGCCTGCAGGGGTAGTTCGGCGGCGATATCGACCAGGAAGTCGCATTCACGCGCGGCCACCGCCGTATCGGCGATCGCGGTGGCCCGCCGGCGTAGGTCGTCCTCGAGGCGGCGCAACGCGCGTGGCGTGACGGCGGGTGCGAGCAGCCGCCGCACCTGCGCGTGCCGCGGGTCGTCGGTCATGTTCAGCAGCGAACCGACCGCGGATCCGATCGGCATATCCTCCAGCGTGGTTCCGCCACCTGCCCGGACACCGCCGGTCTCGGAGGAGAAGGTGGTGCTGTCGGTGGCGGCGGCCGCGATATCGGCATATCTGCTGAGCACCCAGAAACCCTCGCCGCCGGGCGTATGCGCGGTGGGCGGGTGGAACCATATCGGTGCCTCGCGACGGAGCCGCGCGAACACCTGGTGCGGGAATCCGGCGGCGAACCGGTCCAGATCGGTGAGGTCGATATCGTCGTACACCGGCAGGTGCCCTCCTTGTTCGGCCGGGCCGGGACGGATGTCAGAGAGTCCAGTGGTACCGGCTGGTCGGCACCAGGTCGAGTCCGGTGCCCGCACCGAATCGGGCGACGCTGGCCATCAATTCGGTGACCCGCCGGTCGAGTTCGCGGTCGTCGCCGCGGCTGCCGTAGAACGCGTGCGGATCGGTCATCGCCGCCATCGGGAAGTGTTCCTCGACAATGGCCGCCACCTCCGGTGTCGCCGGGGTCAGGATCTCCTCGACGGCGTTCTGGATGTAGGCGACGGTGTTCTGGGTGCGGATGGCGACGGGGGTGTGCCGGATCCGCCAGTACCGCAGGTATTCCTCCCGGGTCATCGAGTCGGGTCTGCGCAGGAGCGCGATATTGACCAGGGCGTCGCTGCGGACCCCGTCGGGTACCGGCACCGGATCCAGGCGCACCTGTTCGTGGACGCGGTAGGCGTGCGGGGTGGGCTCCCGCGCGGCGTCGGCCACCGTGTGCACGACGGCGGCCGGGTCGCCGCCGGTCCATACCGAAACGAGCGCGGTGATCGGCGCACCCGGGCCGAACCGCATCGCCGCGGGTGCCACGTCGGCATCGTCGAGGTTCAGCTGGACCGCGGTCGCGCCGTCGGCCGTCAGTGCCTCGCGCAATGCCGGTGCCGCCAGCCGTGCACCCGGATCGGTGACGTGCAGTGCGAGGATCACCTTCGTCATGGCGGAAAACTAGCACGTGTTCCAGTTCTTGATCCCATAATCGGGTGGGAGGGCCGATCCGAGCGCCCATCCCGCCAGACCCGCGGAACCACACCGCAGAAAGGCCGGCTCATGAGGTTCACTTACGCAGAGGCCATGACCGACCCGTCCTATTACGTGCCGCTGGCGCAGGCCGCCGAGGCCGCCGGGTACACGTCGATGGCGCTGGCCGACAGTATCGCCTACCCCCGTGATTCCGACGCCACCTATCCATATACCCCGGACGGCAGCCGGGAATTCCTGGAGGACAAACCGTTCGTCGAAACCTTCGTGCTGGCCGCGGCGCTGGCCGCGGTCACCACCACACTGCGGTTCACACCGTTCGTCCTGAAGCTGCCGATCCGGCCGCCGGTGCTGACGGCGAAGCAGGCGGCGTCGGTCGCGGCGCTCAGCGGTAACCGGCTCGGGCTGGGCGTTGGGATCAGTCCGTGGCCCGACGATTTCGAGATCTTCGATGTACCGTTCGACCGGCGCGGCGAGCGAATGGACGAATGTCTCGATATCCTGCGGGGTCTCACCGCGGGCGGATACTTCGAATTCCACGGCGAGTTCTACGATCTGCCGCCGATCAAGATCTCGCCGGTCCCCACCGAACCGATTCCGTTGCTCATCGGCGGGCACAGCCGGCCCGCGTTGCGCCGGGCCGCCCAGCGCGGTGACGGCTGGATGCACGCCGGCGGCGACCCGGCGGAACTGGACCGGCTGCTCGCCGAACTCGACGCGCTGCGCGCGGAATACGACACCCGGAAGGATTTCGAGGTCCACGTGATCTCGGTCGACGGCTTCACCGTGGACGGGATCAAGCGGTTGGAGGACAAGGGCGTCACCGATGTCATCGTCGGGTTCCGCAATCCCTACACCCGGGATCAGGACGCCGAGAGTCTCGACACCAAGATCGCGAACCTGTCCCGTTTCGGCGAACACGTCATCGCCCGGACCGGGTGAGCATCGGCCACCTCGGACCGGATCGCCGCCAGGACGCGATTACGGTGCCGCCGGACCGTCTCCGGGATCGCGATCTCCGGACCGCCCCGTCACGCCGTTTGGTCCGGCGATACCGTGCAGCAGCAGATCCTCGAGCGACGCGGCGAAGCCCTCCAGGTCGTCGATATCGCGGATACACATGGCGAACAGCGCGGCGCCCGCGATGGTGTCCAGCAGCGTATTCGAATCGGGTCCGGGCTCCGCCGCGGTACGGCCCGAAGCCAGGTAATCCGACAACTCCTTGCGAGTCGGGGAATCCAGCCGTGCCGAAAGCTTCTGGTACAGGCTCGGATCCGCGCGCATATCCGCCATCAGACCGGGCATCGCCGCACGGGCCTCGGCCGAGCCGAACAGCTGGATCGTCCCCCGGATCACCGTGCGTACCTCGCTCACCAGGTCCGGCGCGACCTCGTCGGTGCGCACATCCGGGAACACGGCCTTGGCGATCAGATGTGCCTTCGACGGCCAGCGCCGATAGATCGCCGGCCGGCTGACGCCCGCGCGGGTGGCAATCGCGTCGATCGAGGTCGCGGCGTAACCCCGTTCGACGAGGAGCTCACGGGCGGCGTCGAGCACCGCCCGGTCCACCGCGGGGTCGCGGTGCGGGCCCAGGCGATGGCGAGCGGTCACGAAATCCGTCCTTGTCCGGATGAGCAGGAGTCGTTACAGTCTGTCACAACAAAGTCGTTACACGGTGTAACCGCTGTGCTCGGAGGAGGAGATTGTGCCCGCTGATCCCGCAGTCGTCACAGCCGACCGGACCTATCGGCCGGTGCCCCTGTTGCAGGACAAGGTCGTCGTGATCTCCGGCGTCGGCCCCGGCCTGGGTACGGCACTGGCGGTGGAGGCCGCCGGTATGGGTGCCGATCTGGTGCTGGTGAGCCGCACCGAGCGCAAACTCGAGCGCCTCGCCGAGAAGATCCGCGGCGGTGGTTCCACGGTGCTGCCGGTACCGGCCGATATCACCGACGAGGAACAGCGTGCCGGGCTGGTCGATCGGGTGCTGGCCGAATACGGCCGGGTCGACTGCCTGATCAACAACGCCTTCGCCATACCGCCCATGGATCCCATCACCGGAATCGATCTCGCCGCGCTGCGCACGGCCAACGAGACGAATGTTTTCGCGCCCTTGCGTCTTTCGGCACTGTTCGCCGACGCGCTCGCCGCGTCGCAGGGCTCGATCATCATGCTCAATTCGTGTGTGTCCTACAGCTCGCAACCCGAATACTCCGGCTACAAACTGTCGAAAGGCGCACTGGCGCATCTGGCCTCGTCGCTGGCCACGGAACTGGGTCCGCGCGGTATCCGGGTGAACAGTGTCGCGCCCTCGTATGTGTACGAGGACATCAACAAGGCGTACTTCGATTGGCTGGCCGCGCAGGCCGGCGTGACCCACGACGATATCTACCGGGAGAAGGCCGCACCCACCGATCTGCGGCGGCTGGCCGGACCCGAAGAAGTCGCCCGCGCGACGCTCTTCCTGGCCAGCGATCTGGCCACCGCGGTCACCGGGCAGATGCTGACCGTCGACTGCGGTGAATTCCACCGCTGACCCCGCAAGGAGCGAACCGTGACGGATGTGAAGAAGCGAATCGTATTGTGGGGCACCGGCACCGTCGGGTCGATGGTGCTGGCCGAGATCCTGCGCCATCCGCTTTTCGAACTGGTCGGGGTCGGGGTGAGCAACCCGGAAAAGATCGGCCGCGACGCTGGGGACCTCTGCGGCGCGCCGGAGACCGGGATATCGGCGACCGATTCGATCACCGACCTGATCGCCCTTCGTCCCGACGCGGTGGTGCACTACGGGCCCACCGCCCAGTTCGCCGACGAGAACATCCGGGTCATCGAGGCGTTCCTGCGCGCCGGGATCGATGTGTGCTCCACCGCCATGACGCCCTGGGTGTGGCCGGCGATGGACAAGATCCCCAGTGTCTGGCGTGATCCGATCACCGAGGCCTGCGCGGTGGGTGGGGCGTCCTGCTTCACCACCGGTATCGATCCGGGTTTCGCCAACGACCTCTTTCCGCTGACCCTGATGGGCCTGTGCGGCGAAGTCCGGTCGGTCCGTGCCTCGGAGCTGCTGGACTACACCGACTACGAGGGCGACTACGAAGTCGAGATGGGTATCGGCCGGCCTCCGGAATACACCGCCCTGCTCGAGCATCCCGATCTGCTGATCATGGCATGGGGACCGACCGTGCCCATGATCGCCGACGCCGCCGGGATCGGCCTCGATCGCATCACCACCACCTGGGACAAGTGGGTCACCCCGGTGGACCGGCCGTCGGCGAAGGGGACGGTCCGGGCGGGAACGGTCGCCGCGATCCGGTTCACCGTGAACGGCATCTACCGCGACCGCGAGGTGATCACCCTCGAACATGTCAACCGGATCGGTCTCGACGCCGCCCCGGATTGGCCATCGGGTAGCCGCGACGATGTGTACCGCGTGGATATCGTCGGTACGCCGTCGATCTCGCAGGAGACGTCGTTCCGTTTCACCGACGGTTCGGGCCGCACCCCGGCGATCGCGGGATGCCTGGCGACCGGGATGCGGGCCCTCAATGCCGTACCGGCCGTCAACGATTTGCCGCCCGGCTGGGTGACGGCGCTCGATCTGCCGCTGATCGCGGGGGCGGGCACGATCCGCTGACGCGTTCCACCGCCGGGGCCGGTCTCGTCGAGGCCGGCCCCGATGTTCTTCCCGGGCCGCCACGCCGCTTTTCGGTGCACCGTTCGGATATCGGTGTGCCGTTCGGACTCGTGCGAGACCGGTCGCCAGCACCTGGAAATCGCGGTAATCCATGCGGTCCGCAATCGGCTCGGTCCGGTGACCGCAATAACGAAAATCACACCGGAACGTCGTGAACGGAATTTTCGGTCGCCTAGCGGGATGTCTGCAATCGCATTTGCTTGCCGATAACTGTGAATCGGAGGCGCTGTAATCCAAGTTGTAAACTGGGTTACAGAACCGTAATAAAAGGTGGCGAATCTACTGGCAGGTTCTCGTCGAACCCGCGCACCAGAGGTTGGTGGCGCACCTGCTGGAGAAAGTCTCGAAGCTATGAATCT
>JABFXT010000037.1 GCA_013361595.1 Nocardia sp.
GGAGCGACGGAGCGGGGGAGCGCAGCGGAGGAGCGTAGGAGTGAAGAACCGGGGTCACGAGGGCCCCGACCCCGCGGCGCCGGAGGCGCCGCAAATCAGCAGAGCGATTCGTAGCGCATGCTGTTTTCCGAGCGGCAGATCTCTTCGATGCCGGTGACGATATCGCGCAGTTGTTCCGACGGCAGGGCGTTGGGGCGGAGCCGGCAGGTGAAGGTGATCAGGCCGTGGTCGGCGGCGGGGAGGCTGTGGGCGGCGGATTCGGCGCGCAGATGTGCCGAGCGCACCCCGTAGGTCATGGCGGAGATGACGGTGAAGCAGCCGGTGCGTTCCCGGTGTCCGTTGAACAGATCGTGCAGCCGGTAGAACACCGAGGTGTAGTTGGACAGCGGCGCGAAGATGCCCACCCGGTAGGCCGGGCCGCGTTCCGAGGAGCTGATGACCGTATCGGCGAGGTATTCGGCGTCGCGCAGGGTGAGGACCTTGGGCGTGAACATCACCGCGCCCGCGGCGGCGTTACGGACCGGCATACCGGCCTTGCCGGGCGTTGCGGAGGCGATGGCGCCCAGGGATTTACGGGCCCTGCTGCCGACTTCGCGGCGGGCGCGCAGGGATCGGGTGGGTGCGGTGGGGTAGAGGCTGGACCACTGCCCGAACCGGACGGTGCCCAGCTGCACCTGGCCCGCGCCCACCGGCCTGGACATTTTGAGCGGGGCGGTGTCCACCCAGCGGCCCACCTGGAGTACGGCGTCTCGCGGGCGGCTGACCTCGGCGTATGCGTAGTCGACGAAACTGTCGAAATCGAGGAAGCGGCGCGAATCGGTGGACAGCCAGGTGTTGTCCTTGTCGACCTGCACGGTGTCGAGGGTGAGCGCGGTGATGATTCCCGCTCGGCCGCCGGCGCCGAGGATGCGATGGAACCGCTCGGTGTGGTGGGCGCGCCCGCAGGTTCCGATCCGCCCGTCGGGATCGACGTACTCGAGGTCCACGATCTGATCGATGAACAGTCCGTGCCGGTGCGAGGCCGTACTCACGCCGCCGACCGAGGCGAAACCACCCGCGGTGATATCGCGGTGATCGCCGATCACGGGTAGGCCGAGGCCGTGTGCGGCCAGCCGCCTGTCGATATCGGAGAGGCGCGCTCCGGCTTGCACCCGGACGGTGCGACGCCCGAGATTGAGGTCGACGATCGCGTTCATCCGGCGTAGCGAAACCACGGTCTGCTGATCCGGCAGAGTGAGTCCGTCGGTGGCGGGATCGCCCCCGTGGACGGTGAGCGGCCTGGAACGGTCCCGGGAATTCCGCACGGTGCGAACGACATCCGCTGTGTCGCGAGGCAGGTACTCGGCGGGGAAGACAATGTGCGGCGTGCTCATGGCACGAAAGCTAACCACAGCTCGGCGGCCCTGGCGATACCAGTGTTGGGGTCGTGCTGTCGTGCGGGGGCCCGAGGCTCCGGACCCCGGGTCGTTATGGGCCGGGAGCTGCGCTTTCGGTCATCGGGTGGTGAACGACTTCTGGGCCCTGGTCCGGTGTTCGGCGGGTATGCGATCACGTCGTCGATCCGGGGGAAACGGAAGACCTGCGGCCCGCGGTGTGCGCGTCAGCTGAGCGCCTGCAGCCGCCGGCCGATCTCCGCGACCCAGTCCACTTGCTCGAAGCCGGCGAAATCGACCCGGATCGTATCCAGCACATCGCGGCCGGGTGCGAACAGCGCGGCGCGCTTGTCGGCTTCGATGACGACGTACATACCGTGCCGATCGGCCAGGAAGGTCACCTCGAGCTGGTTCAGGGTGGGATAGCGCGGTGACGGGCCGAATTCGATCTCCTGGAAGAACGGCAGAGAATGCGGGATCCGGTCCACCCGGCCTGCCTCCACATCGGCGTGGCGCAGGCCGAAGCCCCAGGCCTCCACCGCCGCCAGCACGACATGCTGCGCCGGAAGCGCGCCCACACCGATGGGATCGGTATCGGTGGCGTCGAATCCGCCGTCCACGTCCACACGGGTACGTACGGCGACGGCCGTACCGTGCAGATGCCGGCCGTTGTAGAAGGTGATCGGGGTCTCCCAGGGTGTCGCGAGTTCGAACTGCCCCTCCAGCGGGTACCCGGGCAGCAGTTCGAACGGGCCGAACACCGGTTGGCGGGCGAACGCCATATCCACCAGGCTCTCGCCCTCGTCGTATTCGCGTTCGGCCCGGGTGATCAGCTCCGCCGCCACGCCTTTCACCCGGACCGGCCGGTCGTGACAGCGCATCCGGATGACCCCGCGCACCGGTTGGCCGGGTTGCACGCCGGGGGTGAACAACTCCGTTTCCACCTCGGCCGTATGCGCACCCAGGGCGCCCAGCAATGTCTTGAACATCCGATCTCTCCCTCCGACCCCACCCGCGTTGTCGCCCGCCGCCCCGGGGTTCATCGGATCAACAGCGTAGACGTAAACGTCTGTTCGTGCCCTGTCCGACCGGTAGGGTTGGTCGAAGTCCTTGAACGCCTGTGGAATACGGCCGCCGAGGCTGGGAGGGAGGTCGACGTGTCCAATATCGATCAGCGGATCGGATGGGCCGTGGACTGGCTGCACCGCAGCCAGCTCGGCGACCGCCACGGCGGAGCCGGCTGGGGTTGGGTCTCCGATGTGCCGCCGAATCCGCAGAACACCGCCGAGGCGGTGGTCGCGCTCACCGCGGCCGGCCGCCCGGTGCCCCGGGCCGACGAAGTTCGCGCGCTGGTCCGCCGAGATGTCGTGGACACCGAGAGCGGGGCATGGGAGTTCCGGTCACCGATCGATCTGTCCTGGCGATTGCGGGCGTTGAACTGTCTGGGTGCCGGGCCCACCGACCCCGCGGTGGTGGGATGCCTGCGTGAACTGCACGCGAAACGGGATCCGGAAACTCGGGGCTGGCGGCTCTCCGGGCCGGTCGGCCCGGTTTCGCTCACGGCTACCACCGCCGCGCTGCACGCATTGGCGGATCTGGCCGTCGCCGACGAAGTCGCCGCCCGGGCACTGGTGCAGGGCACGTCGCTGGTGGTTTCGCTGCTCCGGGACGACGATCCGCGGATCCAGCCGATGTATGCCTGTGCGCACGCCGCACTGCTGCTGTCCCGGCCGGAAGTCGCCGCGGTGGGTGGTAAGCGGGTCGAGCGGGTTCGCGCGACCACCGTGGCACGGATGCTGGATGGTCTGCGGCGGGGCGAGGCGCGGGTGGAGGAGGAGCCGTTCCGGCGTGGCGATACGGCCGATACGTGGCGGCATCTGAGCCTGCATCTGGCGGTGTGCGCGGTGGTCACCGCCGACGCGCGTGCGGTATTCGATCCCGGGGTGCGCCGCGGCCTGGTGGAACTGCTGGAACTACAGGAGACGCAGGAGCTGTCGGCATCGCGTGGTGGGTTCCGCACCTCCGCCGAAGGTTTTGTGACCTCCTACGCGACGGTGCAAGGGCTGGAGGCCATGACCGCGGTCCGCCGCATGGTGAACGAACGGGTCAACCCCGCCACCGTTTTCGACATGATCTGCCGGGAACAGGGCGTCCATCCCCGGGACGCACAGGAAGTGGTGGGCTATCGAGGGAGCGTCGTGCTGATGAACAGCTACGCCGGTGCGATGACTCTGGCCGCCGCACTGCCCGCCGGGCTCACCATCGCTCTGCTGGCCGTACTGTTCGCCGACGACCTCGGCGTCGTGGTCAGCCGGTCGCTGGTCGTGTGGGGCACGTTCTTCGTGGCGCTGGGCACCTATACCGGGATCGCGACGCGGCTGCCTTCGGTACCCAAGGCGCGGACCGCGGCGGCGGTGTTCGCGGCGTTCACCGCTGTCATCCTGCCCGTCGTGACCTTTCTGCTGTCGTGAAGAGCAGCGGCCGCGGTCTGGCGCTGCTGATCCTGGCGACCAGCCTGTGGGGAGCTTCCAGCGCCGGTATCGCCGGGGTCGGTGCCCGGGGCTTCGCGGCCGCCCCGGTCGCCGCCGGGGGTGCGGTGGCGCTGCTGGCGTTCGCGGTGGTACGCGGGATGGATCCGTGGCGGGACTTCCGGCGTTCGCCGGGGCTGTTCCTGTGGCTCGGAGTGCTCGAGGTGCTGAATCTGGTCTGCTATGTCGCCGCGCTGCACATCGGCCCGCTACCGGTGGTGGTGGCGCTGCATCTGACCGCACCCGTCCTGATGATCATCACCCAGATCGTCCGGGGCCGGCGCGCGGTCACCATTGCCGTCACGGCGGAACTGATGGCTGTCGGGGTGGCGATCTGGCTGGTGGCCTCGCATCAGTCCGCCGATACCGCGCTGGGTCCGGCTCTGGCGGGCTGTGCGCTCGCGGTCGCCAGCGCCGCCTGTGTGGCCGGGCTGATCACGCTGGTGGTGCGCGAATCGGCGGGCCGCCCCAGTGGGTCCGCGGCCGGATTGCAGTTGCTCACGGCATCGGTACTGGGTGCTCCGCTGCTCGGATTCGCGCTGCTCACCGGGGACGGGCCGAGCCTCGGGCAGACGACCGCCCTCATGGTGATCGGGGCGCTGCTGCTGGGGCCGGGATTCGCCTGCTATTGGCTGGCGCTACGCGATCTCGACGAAGTGCTGGCGGGACTGGTGGGCCTCAACGAGGCGGTGGTGGCGACCGTAACGGGGGCCGCGGTGGTCGGATCCGATATCAGCGCTGCGACCCTGCTCGCTGGAGCTCTGGTACTCGGCGCGGTGGGACTGGAACTGGGCGGCCCCGATCGCTTTCGTGCGCCGTCTTCACGAACCCCTGGCACGCCGTGAAATCCTTGTCACCGGTCTCGGTTTCGACCCCGCTGTTCACATCCACCCCGAACGGATGGACGGCGGCGATCGCGTGCTCCACATTGTCGGCGGTCAATCCGCCGGCCAGGATCACCGGCCGCCCCATCCGGGTCAGCTCCCCGACGATGCGGGCGCTGACCGACCAGTCGTGGGTACGGCCGGTACCGCCCAGCCGATCGGCGGTACGGGAATCCAGCAGTACCGCGTCGCAATCCGCCGCGATCTCCCGGGCGCGGGCCACTGCGTCGGCGCCGGTGACGTGCACCGCGCGGACGATCGTGCGGCCGTGTGCCGCGGCATGTACGGCCCGCAGCGTCGGGCGATCGACCAGGCCGTGGACCTGGATGGTGTCCACCCCGACCCGGTCGGCCAGATCGAGGATGGCGCCGGCCTCCTCGAGATGGGTCACCAGCACCCTGTTCACGAACGACGGAGTGGCCGCGGACAATTCCGCGGCCGACTCGGGTGTCAATACGTCTTCGCTGTAATGCGTTGTCCCACAGATGAATCCGACGGCATCCGCACCGGCGGTCACCACCGTCTCCAGGTCCGATCGGGACCGGATACCGCAGATCTTGGCGCGAACCGTCATTCTGTCCATGCTACGCGTCCGAGCTCAGCTCGCGGCGGACTCCGGGATGCGCGGCAGATGGGAGGAGGGGCCCGAGGGCACGTTCTTCTTGAGGCTGGCGGCGTAGACGTCGACGTATTCCTGACCCGACATCCGCATCAGCTCGTACATGACCTCGTCGGTGACCGCGCGCTCGACGAAGCGGTTGCCGCCCATGCCCTCGTAGCGGGAGAAATCGATCGGCTTACCGAACTTCACGGTGACCTTGCGTCGCCGCCATCGGAACGGTCCGGGCGGGCTCACCTCATCGGTGCCGATCACCGCGACCGGGATCACCGGAACCCCGGTTTCCAGCGCGAGTCGGGCCATACCCGTTTTGCCCTTGTACAGCCGGCCGTCCGGGGAACGGGTGCCCTCCGGGTAGAGGCCCACGAGCCGGCCTTCGTCCAGCAGCTTGCTCGCCGCGATGAGCGCGTCCTCGGCCGCGTCGGCGCCGCTGCGGTCGATGGGGTACTGGCCCGAGGCACTGAAGAAGAACTTCTGGAACCGGCCTTTGAGACCCGGGGTGTTGAAGTATTCGGCCTTGGCCAGATAGTTGATCCGCCGCGGACTCGACAGTGGCGCGAAAAGCCAGTCGGCGAACGAGAGGTGGTTCCCCGCCATGATGGCCGGACCGTCGGCCGGAATGTTTTCCGCGCCCTCCACCTCGGGCCGGTTGTACAGGTGGATGAACGGACCCAGCAGCACAAACTTAAGCAGCCAGTAGAACATGACGTCCTTACTCCGGGAACCGGGATGGAATTTCGGGGAATGCCTCTGCAGGCCGACTCTACCGCCGGTCACAGATCACATCCAAGCCCCGCGAACAATGTCACTCACACCATCGGCCCGGCATTTCACCAGTGCGTTTCGGTCAGGTGAACGTGATGCGTCGGCATTTCGGGCAATTCGGATGTTGCGGTGCCGGTATGCGATTGTGACCTCAGCGCCCGCCGATGAGCGCGGTGCGAGCGAGCTCGGCGGCGCCGATCATCCCGGCCGCCTCACCGAGTTGCGTGGTCCGGATACGCGCCAGCGGGCGGTGCCCGTGTCCGGTGACCGCTTTCGCGTACTCCTCGCGCGCCTCGTCGAGGAACAGCGGCGCCGAACTACTCACCCCGCCCGCGATGACCACCAGATCAGGGTCGAAGATATCGCCGACGAAGGCCAATCCGAGGCCGAGCCAGCCGGCGAAATCGGCCATGACGCGGACAGCGAGCCGGTCGCCGTCGTGTGCGGCATCGGCGACGCGGCGCCCGGTGAGGGCACCCGGGTCGGCGACGATCTCGCGGGCCAGCGGCGAGGTGGCGGATTCGGTGGCCAGCAGTTCGATCGCGGTCTCGGCGAGGGCCGTCCCACTGCAGTACCGCTCCCAGCAACCGCGTTTCCCGCACCCGCAGTCGCGGCCCTGCGGGACCACCTGGAGATGGCCGAGCTCGGGAGCCACGCCGTGGGTCCCCCGATACAGTTCCCCGTCGAGCAGCAGGGCGGCGCCGATACCGGTACCGATCGCGATCAGCACCACATTGTGACCGCCGGCGGCGGCGCCGAACCGGTACTCGGCCCACATCGCCGCGTTGGCATCGTGTTCGAGCAGCACCGGCAACCCGAGGCGTTCGGTGAGCCGCTTCGCGACCGGCGCGTCCCGCCAGGGCAGATGCGGGGCGAACCGCACGGTGGTGCGGTCGCGTGAGATGAAACCGGCGACGGCCAGCCCGACAGCGTCGAGAGTGTGCCGGTCGGCGAGTTCGCGGACCGCACGATCGAGCGCGGATTCCAGCGCTGCCGCCGAATGCGGTGTCGGGTACTGAACGGTATCGAGGACCTCACCGGTGCCGTCGACCACCGAAGCGCGGATATTGGTGCCGCCGATATCGATACCGACGGTCAACGGGATCCCGGAGCCGGTGGC
>JABFXT010000462.1 GCA_013361595.1 Nocardia sp.
AGCTGTGCCGACGCGTCGACGCCGAGCCGCCGCTCGAAACCCTCGGGGATCACGATGTCGGACCGATCCAACTCGGTGACACTGGTTTTGCGCAGCCCGAGCAGCGCGGAATCGATACCGCCGCGCAGGATGTCCAGGACGTTCTCCACACCGGCCTGCCCGTTCGCCGCCAGGCCCCACAGGTACGCGCGGCCGATCATCACCGCCCGCGCCCCGAGCGCCACGGCCTTGACCACATCGCTGCCCCGGCGGATACCGCCGTCGAGCAGGATCTCGATCTCGTGCCCGACCGCGTCCGCCACCACCGGAAGAGCGCGGATGGAGGCCGGAGTGCCGTCGAGGTTGTTCCCGCCGTGGTTGGACACCGAGATCGCGGCGACGCCGGCATCGACCGCGCGCCGCGCGTCGTCCACCCGCATCACGCCCTTGAGCATCACCGGACCGTCCCACTGTTCGCAGACCCAGGCCACATCGGCCCAGTCCGGCGGCGGCGTACCCATCCACTCGCCGTAGGCGCCGAAGAAACCCGGGGCCGGGGCCTCGCCCAGCGCCATATTGGGCGCGGTGAGGTCGGGCAGCGAACCCGATTTCAGATAGGTGGTCAGCCAGCGCGGTTTGGTGATCACCTGCGGCGCGAAACTCGCCATCGTCTTGAGATCTAGTTTCTCCGGGATCGACGGGCTGCCCCAGTCGCGCCCGTGCGAGAAGGACCAGTCCAGGGTGAGGATCAGGCCCACCGCCCCGGCGGCCTTCGCCCGGGCCATCCGCCCGGCGATATCGTCCTTGCTCCCGCACCAATAGAGCTGGAAGAACGTGGCGGGGTTGGCGGCGACGACCTCCTCCACCGGTTTGCTGGCGAACGAGGAGAGTCCCATCGCCGTCCCGCGGGCCGCGGCGGCGCGGGCCACGGCCACCTCGCCGTCGGGGTGCACGGCCTGCACACCGGTCGGCGAGATGATCACCGGCATCGAGATCTGCCGACCCAGCACCGTGGTCGACTGATCCCGCTCGCCGATGGGCCCGGCGACGTGCGGGGCGAAACCGAGTTCCCCGAACGCGGCCTGGTTGTCGTCGATGGTCAGGCCGCGTTCCGAACCGGCGACCAGCGCTCCGTATACCGATTTCGGCAGCCGCTTCTTCGCGCGCCGGTGCGCTTCGGCAACGGTTTCGAACCACGGATTCATGGTCGGATCCTTTCCACTGGTTCCGGCCACCACTGCCGGATCTGTTCGTACAACTGGGAGATGAGCCGTTCGAGCAACTCCGCGCCCTCGGCGGCGGTCGCGCCGGTGGGATCACCGAGCACTCCGTTCGCGCTCACCGCCGCGACACCACCGGCCCGCAGCTGCGGCAGGATCTCGGCGAGCGGTCGCGTATCGCCGGGTTCGGCACGGCCGAGGCGCACCCGATCCGGTCCGAGATTCAACTGCAGCGCGGTCTCGGCGCGTCCGGCGTGCGCGTCGCCGTCGTGGCGCGGAAGGAACAGCCGGATATCGCGGGATTCGGCACGTAACAGGGTCACCGCGCGGCGTAATGCCTCGATATTGCCGCCGTGCCCGTTCACCAGCACGATCCGTGCGAAGCTGTCGGTCGCCGATCGGCACAGTTCGACGATCAGCAGTTCCAGCGCGGCCTGCCCGATCGACAACGTGCCGGGGAATCCGGCATGCTCACCGCTCGCGCCGTAGGCGAGCGCCGGGGCGACGAGCACCTCGGGACACCGCGCGCCCACGCCCACGCATATCGCGCCCGCCAGATCGGTATCGGTGGACAGCGGTAGGTGCGGGCCGTGCTGCTCGGTCGCCCCGACCGGCACCAACAGCACCCGGGCGGCCGCGCCCAGCGCGCCCACCTCCGGCGATGTGAGGTCCGCCACCATCATGCGCCGAGATTAACGTCAGCGACTGACATAATCAAGAGCCAGGCCTGCCGGAGCCCACACAGCAGTCCCCACCGACCGTTGACAGGCCCTCGGCCCCGCCCCTGGATTCCGCCCACCCCGGACCGGCTGTCGATTGCCACCACAACCCCCGAG
>JABFXT010000831.1 GCA_013361595.1 Nocardia sp.
GGGTTGAGGCCCCCTTGGTCTCGCCGTTCAGGCCTCGAGACTCGCGCTTCGCGCATGCGCTTCGAGGCCGGAACGGCGAGACGGGCCTCAACCCTTTGTGGTGTCTCGTAGAACTCGACTCATACGGTTGCGGTGGCATTGGATGGCCCGGCCTGCATGCGGACCCGGAGGTGAGGTTCGGGGCCGTGTCGGGTCGGGTCGGTGAGGGGTGTGGCTGCTTCGGGTGGGTGGTGGCAGGTGCTGGTCTTCGGGTGGGTTCCGGGTGCGTTATCGCAACGGGACGAATCCGACATGTGGGGGCGGGTGGGGTGTGTGGAAGGCCGCGGATCTGTGGACGGTTGGGGATGATCAGCTGTGTCCCGGTGCAGGTGGTCGCGGCGGGTCGGGCGGCGGTTCCGCTGTTCGGGCGGTGCGGGGTAACCCATCGAGGGGTCGGCGCGATATGAATCGAGACCTCCGAACAGGACACGCGAGCCCGAGGAAACCACCCATCGGGGTATCGGGCGCGCTACGTTGGAAGTGAAGACCGGAACGGCATGGTGGCGGATTCGCTTCCGCAGCCGATTCGTTACGAGTGCGAGGTGGTGAGATGACTCCACGAACGCGTTCGGGCCCCGAGGGCCGCGAATCGGATAACGCCTACGTCTCTGCTGGGGCCGCTGTCCCGGAGGACCCCGCTGATCGGAACAATTCCGCTGTGCCGGACGAATCCGGAGCTGCCGAGGGGGCTGGACAGTCCGGGGTGTCCGAAACCGCGGCACCGCCGGAACCGACCATGGGGGTGGCGAGTCCGGCGGAAGCCGATCCGGATGAAACGGAACGGATATCCGCGGAACTCGCGGACCACGGGCTGACCGAGGCGCAGGAGATCGGGCGCGGTGGTTTCGGGGTCGTGTACCGGTGTGTACAGCGGGCGCTGGACCGGGTGGTCGCGGTGAAGGTGCTCTCCTCCGACCTCGATTCCGAGAGCCGGGAGCGGTTCCTGCGCGAAGAACACGCCATGGGGCGCCTGTCCGGGCATCCGAATATCGTCGATATCCTGCAGGTCGATGTGACCGCGAGCGGTTTGCCGTTCATCGTGATGCCGTTCGCCACGCACGGGTCGCTGGAACGTCTCATCCACGATGTGGGCCCACTGAGCTGGACAGATACCTTGCGTGTCGGAGTGAAACTCGCCGGTGCCATCGAGAGCGCGCATCGGACGCGGATCCTGCACCGGGATGTGAAACCGGCCAATGTGCTGCTCAGCTCCTACGGGGAACCGCAGCTCACCGATTTCGGGATCGCCCGCATGCCGGGAGGTTTCCGCACGTCGAGCAGTCAGATCACCGGTTCGCCCGCGTTCACCGCTCCCGAAGTCCTCAAAGGGGCCGAACCGACCGTGCGCTCCGATGTGTACGGATTGGGCGCGACCCTTTTCGCGCTGCTCACCGGTCATGCCGCATTCGAGAGGCAAGCGGGGGAGCGAGTGGTCGCGCAGTTCCTCCGGATCACCACCCAACCGGTACCCGACCTGCGCGAACAGGATATTCCGCCCGATGTGGCCGCGGTCATCGAACAGGCCATGGCCCAGGACCCGCAGGAGCGTCCGGCCTCGGCCTACGAATTCGGTGAGATGCTGCGCGCGGTGCAGCTCGCGCACGATCAGGTCCCGGACGAGATGGCGTTACTGGACCCCGAGGTCACCGCAGTCGACGCCGCACCGCCCGTCCACGACAGGGCGCCCGCGGTGACCGCGCGCCGGAGCTGGCCGCTGCTGCCGCCCACGATGTCCGGTCAGCGCAAAGGGGTCGGTGACGCGGTGCGGGCACCGAGCCCCTTCGGCCTCGCCCGGGCGCGTGAACGCGGTACCGGAGCGGGCCCGCGCGCCGGTACGGCGGGGCGGCTCGGTGTCACCGGTAGCGCGCTGCAGAGCTCACCGGCCACGCTGCCGCCGAGCCCGGCCACCAAATTCCGTCCGCCCACACCACCGCGGGAACCGGTGCGCCGGCCCCGGTTGCTGGAAATCCTCCGTGACGGAGTCGGCAGCCGGCTCACCGTGATCCACGCGCCCGCCGGGTTCGGGAAGAGCGTGCTGGCCGCGCAATGGCGTGACGAACTGGCCGGCCTGGATCTTCCGGTCGCCTGGATCGGTATCGACAGCGGGGACGACAACGAGGTCTGGTTCCTGGCGCATCTGATCGAAGCCGTCAACCGGGTCCGGCCCGAGATCGGGGCCGGGCTGGGGCAGATGCTCGAGGAACGGCCCGCGGATACGGTCACGTTCGCGATATCGAGCCTCATCGACGAGTTGCACACCAGTGGGAAACCCGTGGTCGTGATCATCGACGACTGGCATCGGCTCAGCGATCCGGGCGCGCTGCGGGTGCTGTCGGCGCTACTGGACAGCGGCTGTCATCATCTGCGGTTCGTGGTGACCAGTCGCGATCCCTCCGACCTGCCGATGGGCCGGATGCGGATGAACGACGAACTGGCGCAGATAGATTCCGAGCAACTGCGCCTGACCCGGGCCGAAACCGGTGAGATCCTGGTGCGGCGCAACGGTTTCACGCTCGATTCCGATCAGATCGACCGCATATACACCGCCACCGACGGCTGGCCGGCCGCCATCCAGTTGATCAGTCTCGCGCTACGCGACGACCCGGATCCGGCCGGTCTGCTGGACCGGATCTCGGAGGGCGGGCACGGTATCCGCGAATATCTGGCCGAGAACGTGCTGGACACCCTGGAACCGGAGATGCTCGACTTCCTCTCCGATCTCGCGGTGATCGAACAGGCGAACGGATCGCTGGCCACCGCGACAACGGGTAACGACGACGCCCCGCAGCTGCTCGAACAGGCCGAGCGGCGGGAACTGTTCGTCCGGCACACCGACGAGGATCCGGAGTGGTACCGGATGCAGCCGCTGTTCGCCGAATACCTGCGCGCCCGGCTGGACCGCACCCGCCCGGGCCGGGTGAAGACGCTGCACCGCCGGGCCGCGCGCTGGTATGCCGAGCATCAGCTGCTGCGCAAATCGGTGGACCATTCCCTGGCAGGCACCGATTTCAAGACCGCGCTCGATCTGCTGGACAGCGGTGGGATGGACCTGATCGACGGGTCGCGGGTCGCGACCCTGCTCGGGTCGGTGTCGAAACTGCCGATGCAGCAGGTCGCCTCGCGATCGAAGTTGCTGATGGCGGTGGCCCGCGCGAACGTGAACCTGCAGCAGTCGTCGGCGGCGCGGTCGGCGCTGAACCGGTTGTCGAATGTCCTGTCGCGGAGTCCGGACGACGACAGCGAGGTTCGCAAACAACGCTGCCAGGCCGCGGTACTCGCCGCCTCCGACGAGATCGCCCACGATCGCATCGCCGGTGTGTTCGACCAGGTTGCCGAATCGCTGAAGCACCCCGACCGGTTACCGGCCTGGACGGTGGCGACCGCCGCGAATATCCAGGCCTACGTCCGGATCTGCGAATTCGATTATCCGGCCGCGGCGACCCTGCTGGAATGGGCGCGCCCATATCAGGAGCGGTCGCGCGAACCGCTCGGTGAGATCTTCGCGTGGTGCGGTCGCGGGATCATCGCCTACGAACAGCTCGATATTCCGGCCGCGCTGAGCGCTTACCGGCAGGCGTACGAGATCGCGCGAACCCGGTCCGGACCACGCTCGCAGGGGGCGCGGGCGGTGGCCGGACTGCTGGGTGAGCTGGAATACCGGCGCGGTGATCTGGATGCCGCCGAGGAACTGTTCGACGAGAGCTATCAACTGGTGGCCCGGCTGGGCCCCATCGAATCACTGATCGCCACCATCGTTACCGGGGCCCGGGTGAAGGCGCTACGCGGCGACCTCACCGCGGCCGCGGTGAGGTTGGCCGAGGGATCCCGGATCGCGGCCGACCACCAGCTCTCCCGGCTGGCCGCCCATATCCGGGCCGAGCAGATCCACCTCGGCATCGTGGCGCCCGGGCCCGGCGATCGACCGGAAGCCGCGGACAGCACCGCCCGCGGACTGGCCAAATTCACCGACCGGAGTTCCGGCCGCCCGGACAGCGCGCCGACCGTGCTGAATATCGAGGCCGGCGAGATCACGGTTATTCGTGCGCTGCTCGAGGCCGGGGACCGGCAGGAGCACGAACGCGCCGCCCGCCATGCCCGTGCGCTGTACGGGCGCACCGGAGAACAGCAGCGGCCCCGGGCCCATCTCGATATGTCGCTGCTGCTCGCCGAATGCCTCGCCGCCGCGGGCTGGGTCGGTGAAGCGGCCGCCCTGCTGGCGCCCGCCCTGTCCACCTGCGCCGAACTCGGCTGGACCCGCCCGCTACTGGACGCGGGTCCGGCCGTTCGCGAGATCCTGCGCGTGGTACGCGACGATCTGCCGGTCACCACGCCGGACGGAACGGACACGGTCCGCACCCTGGGTGCGATCCGTGTCCCGATCCGCTTCCTCGACGAACTGCTCAGCTGAACCCGGCGCCGGCGACGGCCGTCAGGGCTGCCACCAGGGCCGCAACGGCACCTCGGATTGCCCGGAGGCGCCGAGCTTCACACCGAGCACCTGATGCAGCTGCACGACATTGCGTTCGAATCCGAGCCGGCTTCCCGCCATGTACAGGCCCCACACCTTGGCCGTGCCCTCACCGGCCTCGGCCACACACGCATCCCAGTTGGCCACCAGGTTCTTGCACCACTCGGCGAGTGTCAGCGCGTAGTGCTCGCGCAGATTCTCCTCGTGCAGTACTTCCAGGCCGACGTTCTGGATCTCGCTGATGATCCGGCCGGAACCGATCAGCTCCCCGTCGGGGAATACGTACCGGTCGATGAAATCGCCCGCCTTGGTGGTGCGGGTGTTGTCCGGCCGGGTGATGCAGTGGTTGAGGAAAAGCCCGCCCACGCGCAGCTTGCTCTGGATGAACCGGAAATAGTACGGATAGTTCTGGACGCCGATATGTTCGGTCAGCCCGATCGAGGACACCGCGTCGAACTCGGTTTCGGCGACGTCGCGATAATCGGAATGCCGGACCTCCGCGAGATCACCCAGACCTTCCTCGGCGATCTTCTTCTGTGCCCAGGCGGCCTGCTCGGCCGAAAGGGTCGCACCGATGACCCGCACGCCCCGCTTGGCGGCGTAGCGGACCATACCGCCCCAGCCGCAACCGATATCGAGCAGGCGATCGCCCTCTTTCAGCCGCAGCTTCTCGAAGACCAGCCGGTACTTGTTCTCCTGCGCCTGCTCCAGTGACCAGTCCCGATCGCCGTAACACGCGCAGGTGTAGGTCATCGACGGGCCGAGGACATACTCGTAGAACGTGTTCGAGACGTCGTAGTGGTGGTGGATCACCTCGGCGTCGCGAGCCTTGGAATGCCGCAACCCTTCCAGTGCGATCCGCCGCCAGCGCGGCAGCGTCTCCTGCGGCGGTGGCGGAACCGGGCGCAGCCGCTCCCAGCCGAGCGATCGGGCGATGGCGACCAGGGAAAGCGCCGACGGGCGTTTGAACTTCAGGTCCGTCATCGCGGCGAGAAGGGCGTAGGGGTCACCGGGGTGCACCCCCGCCGCGTCCATATCACCGGATATGTAGGCGCGGGCCAGACCGAGATCGCCGGGCGCGTTGGCGAGATAGTTTATGCCGCGTGGATTGCGGATATCGAGTGCGAATTCGGAATCCACGGGGCCGGTCGTGCTGCCGTCGTATGCGGTCAGCTTGATGGGGACATCGCCGTCGACCAAGGTTTCGACAACCTCGGCGATGCTGAGCCGAGTGCCCAGGTCCGCGAAAGCATCGGATCTATCCTTGAATGTCGTCATCTGCGTTGCACCGCCTTCGAGTACAGATCCAGCAGGCGCTGGCCGGGATCGTAGCGTTTCTTCAATGTTTCGTAACTTTCACCGCCGTAGAGGGCGGCAAATTCCTCGGGACCGTAAAAGGAGTCCGAGTACAGGGATTTGTGTCCGTCGAATTCGGTGACGGTTTTCTCGATCGCGCGGTTCGCCGCGCCATCCATCTGCCCGGGCGATTTCGGAACCGCCGACCAGAAGCCGATATTCACATAGGTGCGGCCGGGACGCAGCGGGTACAACGGCCAGGGCCGGGCGTCGTCCGACGCGGCGGAATCGCGCAGTCGGAGCGGGCACAACCAGATGGGCTCGATAGGAATTTCGCGCAGGAACCACTCCACGAAATCCGCGGTGCGCGCCACCGGAACCTCGATATCCTGCACCACGCGCTCCTGCGGCGGATCGCCCCGGCGGGCAGCCAGTTTGTCGCCGATATCGAAGCGGTGATCGAGCGCGATCAACTTCCAGTAGAAGCTGCTGCGCCGATAACGTTTCGGCCAGAAGCGGCGGATCTTCGGATTCTGCGTGCCGAACGCGCGTGAACACCAGAACCAATCGGTATCCCAGCGCCAGAGGTAGTCGTGGATGGTGAGCCGATCGCGTTTCGGCGCCGGACCGTCGTGCTGGATCGACCGGTAGAAGATATCCATATCGGTGTAGTCGCTCACCGGCCCGGGTTCGTCGGTCTGCCGGCCCAGCGTGAGGTAGCTCTCGCCGGCGCTGAAGACGACACCGTCCAGATAATCGACCTGCTCCCCGTCGTACCTGCGTTCGAGTACGACCCGGTCCAGTACGGATTCGAGTTCACGCAGGTCGTGGAACCGCAGATGGCGTAATTCCACAAACGGCTGCACCGGTTCCAGCTCGATCTTCAGCCGAGTGGTGTAACCCAGCGTGCCGTAGGAGTTCGGGAAACCGCGGAAGAGTTCGCTGTCCGGGCCGTCCGGGGTGATGGTGACGAGCTCTCCGGCGCCGGTGAGCACCTCCATCTCCAGTACCGACTCGTGCGGCAGGCCGTTACGGAACGAAGTGGACTCGATCCCGAGACCGGTCACCGCGCCGCCCAGCGTGATGGTCTTGAGCTGCGGCACCACCAGCGGCGCCAACCCGTACGGCAGGGTGGCCGCCACCAGGTCTTCGTAGGTGGTCATCCCCGCCACCTCGGCCGTCCCGGCCTCCGGATCGACCTCGATCACCCGGGTGAGCCCGGAGACATCCAGACCCGGTGCCGTGTTCTTCGCCCGCGCGCGGAAAAGATTGGAAGTCTTCTTGGCCAGCCGCACGTTTGCGCCCGCCGGGATGGCGCGATAGCTCGCGAGCAGGCGGTCGACACCTGCCCGATATGCGGCGAACCCGGATTCATATGCGGCCGGACCGTGGCCGGCCTTCCCCAACAGACTCATTGCCACGTCTAGACGCTAGTCCTACTTGCTCTTGATCGGCCACAGCGGGGGGATCGT
>JABFXT010000405.1 GCA_013361595.1 Nocardia sp.
CGGTGACAGCCCAATTGACCGCGAATCTGCGCGCGAACGGAGTGGTCGACTCCTGGGAGCGGCTGTGCCGCCCCGCCTTCGCCGATATCGTCGCCCGCCAGCTCGGCGGCGAAGGCTGCATCGATATCGAACATCTGCTCTCGTGGTGCATCACGTCGGCGCTGCACCGCGACAATCCGCCGGACCGGTTGCGGCCCCGGCCCATCGTGCTCGCCTGCACCGGCGGCGAAACACATTCGCTTCCGCTCGAGGTGCTGCGGGCCGCGCTCGCCGAACGCGAGGTCGGCGCGCAGATGCTCGGGGCCGATGTACCCACCGCCGCCCTCACCGACACACTGGCCCGACTGGACCGCCCCGCCGAGCTGGTGCTGTGGTCCCAGCACGAATCGACCGCGCTGACCTCCAGCGTGCGCGCGGGCACCGAGGCGGGGGCCCATGTCTTCGTCGGCGGACCGGGCTGGGACGCGGTCATCCTGCCGGCGGCGGTCGACCGTCTCACGAGTCTGGCCGAGGCCGTCCAGCGGCTCGGCTGAGTCCGGGCGGCCACGCCACCGTTCACCCCCCCATCCGCGGCCGCGGCCGCGGCGAACCACGTCGCGGTCGCCCGGTCTGTCCGACCGCGGATTCCCGGCCCGGGTCGCCATCATCCGCAAAACGATGCATACTCGATGCATAGATGCGACCAGCGGTCGCCCAGCGGAGGAGTGTGATGGTCGAGCAGAGTGGAACGGACCGAGCCGGACGGCGGGTCGCCGTGGTCGGCAGCGGCGTGGCCGGTCTCACAGCCGCCTGGGTGCTCTCCGGTTCGGCCCGGGTAACCCTGTACGAGGCCGATACGCGCCTGGGCGGCCACGCCGACACTCACCAGGTCCCTACGGGCACCGACCGTGAGATCGGGGTCGACACCGGCTTCATCGTGCACAACGACCGCACCTACCCCACCCTGCTCCGCTTGTTCGCCGATCTGGGGATCCGCACCCAGGAGACCGATATGAGCATGTCGGTCCGCTGCGACGGCTGCGGCCTGGAATACGCGGGTGCCCGCGGTCTCGGCGGACTCTTCCCCCGCCCCGGCACCCTGACCCGCGGCCGTTACCTCCGCTTGCTGGCCGAAGTGCCCCGATTCCATCGGCTCGCCCGCGCCGAACTCGCCGCCGATCCGGCGCAGGAACTCACCCTCGGCGAATTCGGCCGCCGCGGCCGGTTCTCGGACTACTTCGTCAGCCATTTCCTGACCCCGCTGGTCTCCGCGGTCTGGTCCTGCGATCCGGTGACAGCCCTGCGCTACCCCGCCCGCTACCTGTTCACCTTCCTCGAACACCACGGCATGCTCACCGTTTTCGGTTCACCCACCTGGCGCACCGTGACCGGCGGCTCGGCGACCTATGTCCGCGCCGTCGCCGAACGCCTCGACTGGGTACGCACCGCCACCCCGGTACGCACGGTGACCCGGCTGGCCGACGGTGTGGCCGTCCGCGACGACAGCGACGAGGTCGGCTTCTTCGACGCGGCGGTGATCGCCACCCATCCCGGGCAGGCGTTGCGGCTGCTGGCCGAACCCACCGCGGCCGAACAGGCGGTCCTGTCCGCCATGCCCTATTCGGTGAACCGCACCGTGCTGCACACCGACGCGTCGGTACTGCCCGCGGCCACCCGGGCGCGCGCCTCCTGGAACTATCGCCTGCCCGGCTGCGACGCGACACCGGACCGGGTCCTGGTGAGCTACGACCTCAGCCGACTGCACCGGCTCGGCGAATCCGCCGAACCCCGGTTCCTGGTGACCCTCGGCGACGAGGACCGGATCGACCCGGCCGCCGTGCTGGACCGGATGGTCTACGAGCATCCGCAGTACACCCCCGATTCCGTGGCCGCGCAGCGGCGGCTGGGCGAGATCGGCAGCGACCGCCTCGCTTTCGCCGGTGCCTACCACGGCTGGGGATTCCACGAGGACGGTGCGCTGTCGGGGCTACGTGCCGCCGAGCGGCTCGGCGCCCGCTGGCCCGACCGCGCGCTACGGCCAGTACCCACAT
>JABFXT010000753.1 GCA_013361595.1 Nocardia sp.
CTCGGGCCCTCGAGGTCGTCGATTCCGGTTGTCGATTGCTGTTCGGCGCGTCGGGTTCCGTCGAGTGTGTCGCGGATTCCGCTCGGGTATTCGCGGTGTGTCTCGCTGATGCGCGGCGCCGCCCGCGCGGCGATCAGGTCGGCGAGATTCTTGGCCGCCTCCACCATTTTCGCGGCGATCCGGCCGGTGAAATCCACAGTTGTGCTGTTGCTGTGATCGCCGGGTCAGAGGCGATACCGGAGGTGACGTGTGGTCCGGACCTCGATGATCGGGTCGTGGATGATATCGGTGCGGGCACGAGCGCTTCGATATATCGAGTCTGCGTACGAAGTACGGGATCGGATCAGCGTCTCCTGGCTCTCGCGACATTCTGTGGGCGCGACAGTCCATGGAACGTGATCCGCCTGGGCGGTCCTGGTCCGAGGCGATCGCGCTGGAAATGTACAGCACTCTAACGCTGGATTTTTTGTCCGGAGCAGCGACTTTCCCATCGGTAGGAACGCTTGTCGCGGCGGGTATCGGCCCGTCTCGCTCACATTCGGGCCGGCTGTTCCGTCGGATCCGGTAAGAGACATATACAGACCGGAGGAGCCGACCATGACCGACCCGCACCTGCCCGCGGTGATCAGCGAACGCCGTCAGCTGATCAACCTGGCCTACCGGCTGCTGGGCTCCCTCGCCGAAGCCGAGGATGTGGTGCAGGAGACCTACGCGCGCTGGTACGCCATGTCCGAACCGCAACGGCAGGAAGTGGCGGCACCCGGAGCGTGGTTCACGACCGTCGCGGGCCGGATCTGTCTCGATCTGCTGGGTTCGGCGCGCGCCCGCCGGGAGCGATATGTCGGCAGATGGCTTCCGGAACCGATACCGGGCCGGTCCGAATGGCCGACGGGCCCCGCCCCCGTCGATCCCGCCGACCGGGTCACCCTCGACGAGTCGATCAGTATGGCCTTTCTCGTGGTACTGGATTCGATGACCCCGGCCGAGCGGGTCGCGTTCGTCCTGCACGACGTCTTCCGGTATCCGTTCGCCGAGATCGCCGAGATCGTCGGGCGCACCCCGGCGGCCTGCCGCCAGCTCGCCTCGAGCGCCCGCCGCCGCGTCGACACTTCGCGGAGCCCGTCGAGCACCGAGCGCGCCGAGGTGGTCCGGGAATTCAAACAGGCCTGGGAGACCAACGATATCGAAGCCCTGATCGGCATCCTCGATCCGCAGGCGATCGCGACAGCCGACGGCGGCGGCCTGGCCCTGGCGTTCCTCGAACCGATCGACGGCGGCGAACGGATCGCCCACACCTGGATGGAGATCGCCGCCCGCGGCCCGGCGGTGACCCTGCTGGAACGCACGGTCAACGGACAGCCGGGTCTGATCGGAAGGCTCGGCGACACCGTCGTCTCGGTCTATGCCTTCGATATCGCCGACGGCCGGATCACCCGGATCTGGGCGATCCGGAATCCGGAGAAACTGCGGCTGTGGGCGGTCGGCTGAACCGGATGCGGGAGGCCCGGGGCCGAAGTCGCTCGGCCGACTGCGGGATTTCGAAACCCGTTCAGTGGCAAGCTGTTCTGCGTGGCGGGTATTGAGACGGGAAGCTTCTTCCGGGTGATCGCGGCACTGTTTCGGCCGGCTATGGCGCTGTATCGGCTGTGGCGCCCGAATACCGATCAGGAATCGATCGCGATGCTGTCTGATCAACTGGCAGCCAAGGTCAGGAAGGAAGAGGAACGGTTGCGCCGGGAGCTGCGCGCGGAGAGCAGTTCGTACATGCCTGTCGCGTTCACCGCCACAGCGCAGCCACATCGCGCCGACGAGGTACTCAGCTCGGCGGAAGTCGCCGAAATCGCCACCTATTTCGAACTGCCGGACCAGCGACATCGACACCGTTTGGTCGTGCTGGGTCTTCCGGGTAGCGGTAAGACCGTGGCCGCGACCTATCTGGTAACCGGGCTGCTCGACAAACGCCGAGATCTGGCCGATGCCCGTCGTACCGACGAACCGGTCCCTGTTCGAGTCAACGCCGCAGGATGGGACGGCAGGCAAGAATTCGCTCGGTGGCTGGTCACCCGGCTCGGCTACGACCATCTCCTACGGCCCAATGTCGCCCAGGAAATGATCGACCGGGGACTGATCCTGCCCGTAATAGACGGACTCGACGAAATGGACACCCACGATGGCGAGGAATCGCGAGCTCGCGCACTACTGGACCGGCTGAATCGACCCCCCTGGCGTGACCGGCCGGTAGCGGTGTTGTGCCGCACCACCGAGTTCGAGCAGCTGACCGAACTCGGCGAGGACAACGGCCTGCACGGCGCCATCACTGTCACCCTGCGACCACTGCTGACCGATCAGGTCGTCGACTACCTCACCACCTGCCAGCACGACATCGGTACGCCCGGTACGGCGTGGGACGAGATCACGAGCCACCTGCGGGGGCATCCGTCCGGGCCGCTGGCCATCGCCCTGCAGACGCCCTGGCTACTCGGCCTCACTGTCAGCACCCTGCTCACCGCCCCGGTCACCGCCGGTCGGCTCGTCACCACTGTCGGCCCTGACGCCATACGTGAACAACTGTTCGCCGCCCAGATCCCGGCCGCCGTCGCCACGACGGGCGGCCATGCGAAGTATCGGGACCACACCAGCGAAAACGTCGAGAAGTGGCTCTGCACGCTGGCCCGATGCCTCCAGCAGCGCCGTGACACCGGCAGAGACGGCACCTCCATCAGACTCGACGAGATCTGGGAACTGGCCGGTATCACCCGAATCCGTATCGTGCACACAATCGTGGCCGGAGTCGCCGCCGGCGGGCTCATGACCGCACTCGCATTCTGGCTCATCAGCGGGACAGGTCTCGGGCTCGTGTTCGGGCCGCTGATCACGTGCACGGTTTCGTACGCGGTCTGGAGTGACGTATTTCCCAAAGCAGCCCGGGTGTCATGGAATGTGCCCGTCGGATCCCGCTGGTGGAAGGGATTCGTAGGCGGGCTCATGGCCGGGCTCGCAGCCGGTATCGCAGCCGGCCTCGTGACCGGTCTCACGGCCGGAATCATCGAAGGGCTCACGTCCGGGCTCACAATCGGACCCACGGTCGGAACAGCGTTCGGGCTGATTGCCGGGCTGAGGACCAGCGCGACAGATCAATTGGCTCTTGTGGTCGACGAGAGACGACTCATTCGTAACGATATCCGCGCCGCTGCACTCGGTGTCGTTTTCTTCGCGCTCATGGGTATGGGTGGGCTCACCCTCGCTATGAACGGCGAAATCACCTTCGGGCTCACCGCCGGGCTCGTGTTCGGCTCGACGGCCGGGCTCGTGGCTACCCAGTCGGGTGGGCTCATGGGTGGACTCGCGGCAAGCAGGTCTTTTCTGGCGGTGATGAACTTCTGCTGCACGAAGGAGTTCTCCGGCAAACCGGTTCTGTTCCTGGACTGGGCTCGCCGCAGCGGTTTGCTTCGAGTCAGTGGCACCGCCTATCAATTCCGGCACGAGACCTATCGGCAATGGATCCACGACCACGGCCATGCCGGTGAAACCACCGGCTTCGCACCGACGGGCAGCAGCACGCTCCGGTAGAGGTCATCTGCCGGATGGCTGTGGAAAGCAGCGGAATTCCATGCTCTGTTGTTCGCGGCACCGGTGATATGCGGTTCGTGAGATACCGGCACCTCTCATGGTGCGGCTCTTCCGGCTGTCCGGGCGACCCCGAAACGGGCGACGCCGGGTTCGGGCCAATTCAGGGAATCGGTCCGAACCCGGCGTCGACAGCCGGCGACTCACTCGGTGGGCGCGAAGGCCTCTTCGATGATCTCGGCCTGCTCCACCGCGTGGACCTTGCTCGAACCCGACGACGGGGCCGACATGGCGCGGCGCGAGATACGGCGCAGGCGGCCCAGCCGCTCCGGCAGCAGCTCCGGCAGGTTCAGGCCGAAGAACGGCCAGGCACCCTGGTTCGCCGGCTCCTCCTGGACCCAGGCGATCTCGGTGGCGTTCGAATACCGCTCCAGGGCCTCGTTCAACCGGAACTTCGGCAGCGGGTAGAGCTGCTCGACCCGGACGATCGCCACATCGTCACGCTTGCGCTTGGCCTTCGCGGCGGCCAGCTCGTAGTAGAGCTTGCCGCTGGTCAGCAGGATGCGCTTGACCGCGCCACGATCGCCGATGCCCTGTTCGTAGGTGGGCTCGTCGAATACCGAGCGGAACTTCGACTCGGTGAAATCCTTCAGATCGCTCACCACGGCCTTGTTGCGCAGCATCGACTTCGGAGTGAAGACGATCAGCGGACGGCGGATACCGTCCAGCGCGTGCCGGCGCAGCAGGTGGAAGTAGTTCGCCGGGGTGGACGGTACCGCCACCGTCATCGAACCCTCCGCGCACAGCTGCAGGAAGCGTTCGATACGGCCGGAGGTGTGGTCCGGGCCCTGGCCCTCGTGCCCGTGCGGCAGCAGCAGCACGACCTCCGACAGCTGACCCCATTTGGCCTCACCGGAGGAGATGAACTCGTCGATGATCGACTGGGCGCCGTTGACGAAGTCACCGAACTGCGCCTCCCACAACACCAGCGCGTCCGGATTGCCCAGCGAATAGCCGTATTCGAAACCGACGGCGGCGTATTCGCTCAACGCCGAATCGTGGACCGCGAACCAGCCGGGGTTGGCGCTGTTGATGTTGTGCAGCGGGGTGTACTCGGCGGCCGTCTTCCGGTCGATGATCACCGAATGCCGCTGGGTGAAGGTACCGCGCCGCGAATCCTGGCCGGTCAGCCGGACCGCGCGACCCTCGTCGATCAGCGTGCCGAAGGCGAGCAACTCGGCGAACGCCCAGTCGACCTTGCCCTCGTAGGCCATTTCGCGGCGCTTCTCCAGCACCGGCTGCACACGCGGATGCACATTGAACCCGTCGGGCACGTTCAGGAACGCGTCACCGATCCGCTGCAGTACCGATTTGTCGACCGCGGTGAGCACGGTGGACGGGATCTGCTGATCGTCCTCCACTGATTCGCTCGGGCTCTGCGGGTACTTCTCCAGCTCCCGGACCTCGTTGAAGACCCGCTCCAACTGGCCCTGGTAGTCGCGCAGCGCATCCTCGGCCTCTTTCAGCGAGATATCGCCACGGCCGATCAGGCTCTCGGTGTAGCTCTTGCGGACGCTGCGCTTGGTATCGATGACGTCGTACATGTACGGCTGGGTCATCGACGGGTCGTCGCCCTCGTTGTGACCGCGACGGCGGTAGCAGATCAGGTCGATCACCACGTCCTTGCGGAACTTCTGCCGGAAATCGACCGCCAGGCGCGCGACCCAGTCGCAAGCCTCGGGGTCGTCGCCGTTCACGTGGAAGATCGGGGCACCGATGAACTTGGCGATATCGGTGGAGTACTCGGTGGATCGGCTGTTCTCCGGGGCCGTGGTGAAACCGATCTGGTTGTTCACCACGATGTGGATGGTGCCACCCACGCGGTAACCGCGCAGCCCCGACAGGTTCAGGGTCTCGGCCACCACGCCCTGCCCGGCGAACGCGGCGTCACCGTGCAGCATCAGCGGCACGACCGAGAAGCCCTCCGGGCCGTCGCCCTTGTCCAACAGGTCCTGCTTGGCGCGCGCCAAACCCTCGAGCACCGGGTCGACCGCTTCCAGATGCGACGGGTTCGCGGTCAGCGAGACCTCGATCTCGTTGTCGCCGAACATCTGCAGGTAGTTACCGCGCGCGCCGAGGTGGTACTTCACATCGCCCGAGCCGTGCGTGGCGGCCGGGTTCATATTGCCCTCGAACTCGGTGAAGATCTTCGAGTAGGGCTTGCCCACGATATTGGCCAGCACATTGAGCCGGCCGCGGTGCGGCATACCGATGATCACCTCGTCCAGCGCGTACTCGGCGCACTGGTCGATCACGGCGTCCATCATCGGGATGACGGCTTCGGCGCCCTCCAGCGAGAAGCGCTTCTGGCCGACGTACTTCGTCTGCAGGAAGGTTTCGAAGGCCTCCGCCGCGTTCAGCCGGTTCAGAATGTACTTCTGCTGGGCGACCGTGGGCTTGACGTGCTTCTGCTCGACCCGGTCCTGCATCCAGGCCAGCTGGTCTTCCTCGAGGATGTGGGTGTACTCCACACCGACGTGGCGACAGTAGGAATCGCGCAGCACCGACAGCACATCGCGCAGCTTCATCCGCTCTTCGCCGTGGAAACCGCCGACGTTGAACTCGCGGTCCAGATCCCACAGGGTGAGGCCGTGCTGGGTGACGTCCAGGTCCGGGTGGCTGCGGAACTTGTCCTTGACCAGCCGCAGCGGGTCGGTATCGGCCATCAGGTGACCGCGGTTGCGGTAGGCGGCGATCATCTCCAGCACGCGGGTGCTCTTGTCGACACCGCGTTCCTTGACATCCTTGCGCCAGCGGATCGGCTCGTACGGCACCCCGAGACCGTGGAAGATCTCGTCGTAGAACTCGTCGGCGATGAGCAGCTTGTGGATGGTGCGCAGGAAATCGCCGGACTCCGCGCCCTGGATGATGCGGTGGTCGTAGGTGGAGGTCAGCGTCATGAGCTTGCCGATACCGATATCGGCGATCCGCTCGTCGCTCATACCCTGGAACTCCGCCGGGTACTCCATGGCGCCGGCGCCGATGATCGCGCCCTGCCCCTGCATCAGCCGCGGTACGGAGTGCACGGTGCCGATGGTGCCCGGGTTGGTCAGCGAGATGGTGACCCCGCTGAAATCCTCGGCGGTCAGTTTGCCGTCGCGGGCCCGGCGGACGATGTCCTCGTAGGCGGTGTGGAACTGACCGAAGGTCATATCCTCGGTGCCCTTGATCGCGGCGACCACCAGGGACCGGCTGCCGTCCTTACCGGGCAGATCGATGGCCAGACCGAGGTTGGTGTGCGCGGGGGTGACCGCGTTCGGCTTACCGTCGACCTCGGCGAAATGCCGGTTCATATTCGGGAACGCCTTCACTGCCTGCACGATCGCGTAGCCGAGCAGATGGGTGAAGGAGATCTTGCCGCCCCGGGTACGGGCGAGATGGTTGTTGATGACCAGGCGGTTGTCGATCATCAACTTGGCCGGTACGGCCCGCACGCTGGTGGCGGTCGGGATGGTCAGCGACGCCGACATGTTCTTCGCGACCGCGGCGGCCGCTCCGCGCAGCACCTTCTTCTGATCCTCGGCCGGGGTCGACTTCGGCGCACCCGAGGTGGGCGCGGCATTCGAAGACGGGGCCGGAGTCGTCTGCGGCGCCCGCTGCTGTGCGGCGGCGGTGGTGCGCGCGGCGGCCGTGGCCGCCGGGGCC